>JAFANL010000091.1 GCA_019232735.1 Aquitalea sp.
GTGGTGGATACCAAGCTGGACAAGCTGGCCGCGCTGGTGGATGTGGGCAAGACCCCGCACCCGGGCCGTGGTGCCAACTTTGTCGACCCGCAATACGGCCCGGTATGGGCGACTGGCCACCTGGGCGACGACAGCATCAGCCTGATCGGCACCGACCCGGACAAGCACAAGGCCCAGGCCTGGAAGGTGGTGCGGGTACTGAAGGGACAGGGCGGTGGTTCCTTGTTCATCAAGACCCATCCCAAATCGCACAATCTGTGGGTGGATACCACGCTGAATCCGGATGCCGCCATCAGCCAGAGCGCTGCCGTGTTTGACATCAACCATCTGGACAAGGGCTATGCCGTATTGCCGATTGGCGAATGGTCCGGCCTGGGCGATGGCGCCAAGCGCGTGCTGCAGCCGGAATACAGCAAGGATGGCAGCGAGGTGTGGTTCTCGGTGTGGAGCGGCAAGGACAAGCAATCCGCCATCGTGGTGGTGGACGACAAGACCCGCAAGCTCAAGGCTGTGATCAAGGACCCGCGTCTGATCACTCCGACCGGCAAATTCAATGTCTTCAACACCCAGCATGACATTTATTGATCTGGATTGAAGCAGCCCAGGAGCCGCTGATGTTGAAATCCGGCAGGCAGAATGGGTCTGCCGGAATCCAAGGAGAACACAATGAAAAAACATGCACTGATCGCGCTGGCCCTGTGTGGGGCCGTCTCGGCCTCGCTGGCACAGGCAGCCACCGGACTGGAACTGGCCAAGCAATACAACTGCCTGGCCTGTCACAGCGTGGACGCCAAGATCGTGGGGCCGTCCTACAAGCAGGTGGCTGCCAAATACAAGGGGCAGGATGTCACTGCCCAGTTGATGCAGAAGGTGAAGGCTGGCGGTTCCGGCAGCTTTGGCGCCATTCCGATGTCGCCCAATCCGCAGGTGCCGGATGCGGACCTCAAGCAGCTGGTGACATGGATTCTGGCCCAGTAAGCCGTCTGCTGGCGGCGCTGTTGGCCTGCGGCCTGGTCCTGCCGGCGATGGCGGCACCTGCTGCGCCGGCAGAGCCACGGGCCAGCCAGTTGCTGCAACTGTTGCACAACGACTGCGGAGCTTGTCACGGTCTGACCTTCCGTGGCGGGCTCGGTAGCCCGTTGACGCCGGAGGCGCTGCAGGGCAAGCCGGACGACAGTCTGGCCGCCACCATCCTGAATGGCCGCCCCGGCACACCGATGCCGCCCTGGCGGCCTTTTCTTGACGAAGAAGAAGCAAAATGGCTGGTTTACTACCTGAAGCAGGGCGCACGGCCCTGATACTGACGCTGTCCTTGTTGCTGGCCGCCTGCGCCGCGCCGCCGCTGCGAGGTACCGGTGATCTGGGCGTGGTGATCGAACGTGCCTCCGGTAGTGTGCAAGTCGTGGACAACACTCACCAGCGCAGCCTGGGCCGGATACAGGGGCTGGGCGATCTGTCGCATGCCTCGGTCGTCTTTTCGCGCGATGCCCGCTACGCCTATGTATTTGGTCGTGACGGTGCCATCAGCAAGGTGGATCTGCTGACCCGGCAACTGGTGCAGCGGGTGGCGCAGGCCAGTAACAGCATAGGCGGGGCCATATCCTCCGATGGCAAGGTCATCGCCGCCCAGAATTACGAGCCGGGCGGCGTCCGGCTGTTTGATGCCGACAACCTGGCCTTGCTGGCGGATATTCCGGCCGTGACGGGCCATAACGGCAAGCCTTCGCGCGTGGTGGGGCTGGCCGACCTGCCGGGCAACCGCTTTGCTTATGCCCTGTTCGATGCCGATGAAATCGATGTGCTGGATGCCAGCGACCCGGCCCACCCGGTATTGGCTCGCCATCCGGGTGCAGGCAAGAGTCCCTACGATGGCCTGGCCAGCATGGATGGCCGTTATTTCCTGGCTGGCCTGTACGGTGAAGACGGGCTGTCCTTGCTGGATACCTGGCGGCCAGAGCAGGGCGTGCGCCGTGTGCTGGCCGGTTATGGCCGTGGCGAACAGGCCATGCCGGTCTACAAGATGCCGCATCTGCGCGGCTGGTCCATCGCCGGGGAATATGCCTTCCTGCCCGCCATCGGCCACCATGAGGTGCTGATGGCCGATAGCCGCAGCTGGGCGCAGGTCGCAGCCGTGCCGGTGCTGGGGCAGCCGGTGTTCGTGATGGCGGAGCCGTCCGGCCGTCATGTCTGGGTCAACTTTGCCTTTCCCGACAATGACAAGGTGCAGGTGATCGACGTACCCAGCCGGCAGGTGATCAAGACCCTGCAGCCGGGCCGCGCCATCCTGCACATGGAATTCACCGCCCGTGGCGATGCGGTATGGCTGTCCAGCCGGGATGACGACAAGCTGGTGGTCATCGATACCGCCACGCTGAACACACGCAGCACGCTGCCCGCACGGGAGCCGTCCGGCATATTCTTCAGCTGGCGTGCAGGCCGGATGGGCATGTGATGCCGGAACTGCTTGCCACCATGGATCCCGTGCTATTGCGGCTGATCAACGATTGCCAGCGGGATTTCCCCCTCTGCCCGCAGCCGTTTGCCTTGCTGGCGGCTGCCATGCCGGGTGAATGGAGCGAGCCGGACCTGCTGGCCGCACTGCGACAGGCTGGGCAGGATGGCCTGCTGTCGCGCATTGGCGCGGTGTTCTCGCCCCATACCGTGGGCAGCAGCACGCTGGCTGCCATGGCCGTGCCGCCGGATCAACTGGCCAGCGTGGCCAGCTTTGTCAGCAGCCAGCGTGAGGTGAACCACAACTACCAGCGCGACCATCACTACAATCTGTGGTTTGTGGTGGCGGCGGCCTCGACTACCGCGGTGGCGGATGTGCTGGCGCGGATTCATCTGGCCACCGGCATCCGGCCGCTTAACCTGCCCTTGCTGCGCGAATACCATATCGACCTGGGATTCAACTTCCTGCCTGAGGAACAGCCTGGCTTGTGTCCGGCCAGCCCCGCCGTGGCGGCCATGCCAGCCTTGCCGCCGCGCCAGCAGCAGGCATTGTTGAATGCCTTGTCTGGTGGCCTGCCGCTGAGCAGCCGGCCCTACCAGGAACTGGGCGCAGGCTGCGGGCTGGATGAAACGCAGGTGCTGGGGCAGATTGCCCGCTGGCGGGACGAAGGGGTGATTCGCCGCTTCGGCATGGTGGTGCGCCATCATGAGCTGGGCTATCGCGCCAACGCCATGTGCGTGTGGCAGATCGATGACGCGAGCGAGCGCGAGCGCATCGCCCATCTGCTGGCGGCAGAGCCTGCCGTCACCCTGTGCTACGAACGGCCAGCCCGCTTGCCGGACTGGCCATATCAGCTGTTTACCATGATTCATGCCCGTGATGCGCAGGCCCTGGCCAGCCTGCTGGAGGAGATCCGTCTGCGCCACGACCTGCAGCAGCTGCCGCTGGCCGTATTGCGTTCCACCCGGCGTTACAAGCAAGCGGGAGCCTGTTATGGCCATGCCTGATCATCTGGATGTTGTCGATGCTCGTCTGATCGAGCATTTGCAAGGTGGCTTTCCCCTGTCTCCGCGGCCGTTTGCCGAGGTGGGCCGGCGGCTGGGTCTGGCCGAGGATGTTGTCATCCGCCGGCTGCAGACCTTGCTGCAGAATGGCGTGCTGACCCGTTTCGGTCCCATGTTCCAGATCGAGCGGCTTGGCGGCCGCTTCGTCCTGGCGGCCCTGTCGGTGCCGGAGGAACGGTTCGATGAAGTGGCTGCTGCCGTCAATGCCTTGCCGGCGGTGGCGCATAATTACCGGCGCGAACACCGGCTCAATATGTGGTTTGTGCTGGCGGCGGAACATGATGCCGCCATTGACGCTGCCTGTCGCAGTATCGAAACCGTGACCGGTCTTGCCGTGCATGCCTTTCCCAAGGAGCGGGAATACTACGTCGGCATGCACTTTCGTGTCGGCGGGGCCGCGCCGGTGGGCAGCACCCCCGCCGCCCAGCCCCGGCTGGCCGCCGCCGACATTTCCCCTTTGACTGCCGCCGACCGGCTGCTGATTCAGGCCACGCAGGCCGGCTTGCCCCTGTGTGCCCGCCCTTATCTGGAGGTGGGGCTGCGCCTGGGGCAGAACGAGGCAGAGGTGGCGGGGCGGCTGGCGCGCTGGCTGGATGACGGGGTGATCCGCCGCATCGGCGCGGTGCCCAATCACTATGTCCTGGGTTATCGCGCCAATGGCATGGCGGTATTTGATGTCGACGATGCCGTGGTGGATGTGCTGGGTGAGCGGCTGGGCGGACTGGATGCTGTCAGCCACTGCTACCGCCGGCCACGGCACCAGCCGGACTGGCCCTACAATCTGTTTGCCATGCTGCATGGGCAGGATCGGGCGGCGACGCTGGCCGCGCTGCAGGAAGTGCGTGTCTTGCTGGGTGAGGCCTGCCGCGGTCATGACATCCTGTTTTCCAGCCGCATTCTGAAAAAGACCGGCCTGCGGCTGTAAGCAGCACCAGGCCTGATCCGGTTGACCCGAATCAAGGAGGCCGGACGGGGCGGCCCGCACACTCATGCCATCATCCTGTGGCGGAGCCAGACATGTTGCGACTGACCCAATACCTGCAGCTGCTTTGCGATACGGACGCGGCCGCACAGCGCCGCCCGGCCAGCGCCCCGCGCGGCCCGGTGGTGATCTGGAACCTCATCCGTCGCTGCAATCTCACCTGTCAGCACTGTTATTCCACCTCGGCCAACCGCGATTTCCCCGGAGAGCTGAGCACACAGGAAGTCTTCACCGTCATGGACGATCTCAAGGCATTTGGCGTGCCGGTGCTGATCCTGTCCGGTGGCGAGCCGCTGTTGCGGCCGGACATCCTGCAGATCGGTCGTCGAGCCAAGGACATGGGCTTCTATGTGGGGCTGTCCAGCAATGGCACGCTGATCGACGCCAACAATGTGGCGGCGCTGGCCGATACCGGTTTTGATTATGTCGGCGTCAGCCTGGATGGCATTGGCGCTACCCATGACCGCTTCCGGCGGCTGAACGGCGGCTTTGACCTGGCCTTGCGCGGCGTACGGCTGGCACGTGCCGCCGGCATGAAAGTGGGCATCCGCTACACCATGACCGAGGACAATGCCCAGGACCTGCCTGCGCTGTTGCAACTGATGGCCGACGAGGACATCGACAAGTTTTACTTCTCCCACCTCAATTATGCCGGCCGTGGCAACAAGCATCGTGCCGACGACGCCCGCCACGCCCGTACCCGCTGGGCCATGGATTTGCTGATCGAACACGCCATGGCCCACCTGCGTGCCGGCCGGCCGCGTGAATTCGTCACCGGCAATAATGATGCCGATGGCGTCTACCTGCTGCAGTGGGCCGCCCGCCATTATCCGCAACGGGTGGACGCGCTGCGGACCGCCCTGCTGCGCTGGGGCGGCAATGCCAGTGGGGTCAACGTGGCCAATATCGACAATCTGGGCAATGTCCATCCCGACACCATGTGGTGGAAGGTGACGCTGGGCAATGTGCGCCAACAGCCATTTTCCGCCATCTGGCGCGATACCTCCCATCCGCTGATGGCCGGTTTGCGCCAGTCGCCACGCCCGGTGACGGGGCGGTGTGCCGCCTGTAGCCAGCGTGCCATCTGCAATGGCAATACCCGGGTCCGTGCCTGGGAGCTGACGGGCGACTTCTGGGCCGCCGATCCGGCCTGTTATCTGGACGACGAGGAAATCGGGGTCCAGCCCGGCAGCCATGCACTGCCGCCGCTGACACCCTGGCAGCGGGAGAGTGTGTGATGAGACGTGCATTATTGGGTTTGCTGTTGTTGTGCAGTATTCCGGCCTGGGGGGGCGATATGGCGGCCTTGTATGGCCAGCATTGCCAAAGCTGCCATGGCGCAGACCGGCTGGGTGGCATGGGGCCGGCGTTATTGCCGGAAAGCCTGGAACGGCTGAAACCGGCAGAGGTGGTCGATACCATACGCAATGGCCGCCAGGCGACACAGATGCAGGGCTTTGCCGGCCGCTTGAATGATGAAGATATCCGGCAGCTGGCGGCCTGGCTGGCGCAGGCACCGGGCAAGTCACCGCAATGGACGGCGGCCGACATGCGCGCCTCGCGCCATGTGCTGAGCGATCCGGCCACGCAGCCGGCGCGTCCGGTGTATGCGGCCAATCCGCAAAACCTGTTTGTGGTGGTGGAAGCGGGCGACCACCATGTCAGCATTCTGGATGGCGACCGTTTCACCGTGCTGGCCCGCTTTGCCAGCCACTATGCGCTGCATGGCGGACCCAAGTTCTCGCCGGATGGCCGCTTTGTCTATTTCGCCAGCCGGGATGGCTGGGTGACTCAATACGATCTCTATCGCCTGCAGGTGGTGGCGGATATCCGCGTGGGTCTGAATACCCGCAATATCGCGGTATCGGCCGATGGCCGCTGGGTACTGGCCGGCAATACCTTGCCGCAGACGCTGGTGCTGCTGCGTGCCGATGGCCTGCAGCCGGAAAAGACCTGGCCGGTGACCAGCCGCGATGGCAAGCCCTCGCGGGTGTCGGCGGTTTACGATGCCGCACCGCGCAACAGCTTTATCGTGGCGCTGAAGGATGTGCCGGAACTGTGGGAAATTTCCTGCCGCCCGGATGCCGAGCCGGTACATCCGGGCCTGGTACATGACTACCGCCTGGGCGAGGGGGCAGCCCTGCCGGGCTATCTGACCCCGCGTGTCACCCCGTTGGACATGGTGCTGGACGATTTCTTCTTCGATCCGGAATACCGCCATGTGCTGGGTGCTTCCCGCGAGGGACGGGCGGAAGTAATCAGCCTGGATAGCGGTGGCAAGGTGGCGGATCTGGCACTGGGCGGCATGCCGCACCTGGGTTCCGGCATCGTGTTTTCCAGTGGCGGGCACCGCTATATGGCCACGCCTAATCTCAAGGGCGGCCGGCTGACTTTTGTCGACATGGAAAGCTGGCAGGTGGTGAAGGACATCACGCTACCGGGGCCGGGATTCTTCTTGCGCAGTCACGAAAACACGCCCTATGCCTGGGCGGATTCGATGATGAGCGCACACAAGGATACGCTGTCCATCATCGACAAGCGCAGCATGAGCAAGGTGCAAGAGCTGGTGCTGCGGCCGGGCAAGACCACTGCCCACGTGGAATTCACCCGCGATGGCCGCTATGCCCTGGTTTCTGTGATGGAAAATCCGGGCGAGCTGATCGTGGTGGATGCGCAAAGCCTGCGTGAGGTGGCGGCCCTGCCCATGGCCAAGCCCATCGGCAAATACAATGTTTACAACAAGGTGCATTTGTCCGAAGGGACCAGCCACTGAGCACTGGGTTTATTCACCGATAAAGCTGGATTTTTCCTCCACCTGCAGGCCGGGGGTGGTCCGCGACTGGATGCGGAAGTGGATTTCGTGGCTGGATTTATCCGCATATTGCGGGTCTACATTGACCCGGACCCCGAGCTCCTGCTGTTCGGCAGAGCGGATGTGCAAGATGGGCTGGGGAGCACTGATGTGAATGTCCGGCAGGCCGCTGACGCTGATCTCGAACACCTGGTCCTGATCGGTGGTATTGATCACATTGAGCAGATAGCTGTTTTCCAGCCGGCCATCGTCCGTTTCCCGCACCAGTGAGGCACGGTCGCGCATCACGTCGACCTTGAAGGGTTTGCGCAGCAGGAAGGACGTGGTGGCACTGCCGGCTGCCAGCAGCAGGAGCAGGCTGTAGAGCAGCACCCGTGGTCGCTTCAGTCGCGACAGCATGGCCGATTCCGGATAGCGGCCTTCCAGCGCATTTTCGGTGGTGTAGCGGATCAGCCCGCGGGGAGCGGACAGCTTGTCCATCACTTCGTCGCAGGCATCGATACAGGCGGCACAGCCGATGCACTCATGCTGCAAGCCATCGCGGATATCAATCCCGGCAGGGCAGACCTGTACGCAGATCCGGCAATCGATGCAGTCGCCGTGGACTTGTTCTGCCGAGGCTTTTTTCCGTGCACCGCGCGGCTCCCCCCGCTGGCTGTCATAAGAAATGATTAGGGTGTCTGCATCGAACATCACGCTCTGGAAGCGGGCATAGGGGCACATATACTGGCATACCTGTTCCCGCATCATCCCGGCAAACAGATAAGTGGCGGCCGCGTAAAACAGGATCCAGAACAACTCCCAAGGGCCGTAGCTAAAGCTGGGCAGGGCGGCGGCAAGATCGCGAATCGGGGTGAAATAGCCGACCAGGGTAAAGCCATTGGCCAGGGAAAACACCAGCATCAGCAGATGCTTGCTCAGCTTTTTGCGTAGCTTGCTGGCACTCCATGGCTGTTGATCCAGCTGGCTGCGCTGCTTGTGGTTTCCCTCGGTCCATTGCTCAATCCACAGCATGATTTCGGTATACACCGTCTGCGGACAGGAATAACCACACCATAGTCGCCCGGCGATGGTGGTCCACAAAAACAGGCCGAAGGCCGAGATGATCAGCAAGGCGGCAAGGTAGATGAAGTCCTGCGGCCAGACGGTCAGTCCGAACAGATGGAATTTTTTCTCGATCAGGTCAAAGTGCAGGCCCTGATGGCCTTTCCAGGACAGCCAGGGCAGGCCGAAATAAACCAGCTGCGTCAGGACCACGAACAGGATGCGGGCCTTGTTGAAGCGGCCATTGATGCTGCGGGGGTAGATTTTCTTGCTGGCTGCGTACAGGGAAACCTGCTCGGTCTCCGGCTGGATGGGAATGACTCTGGATGGTTTGGGCATGGTTGGATAGTGCTTGGCGGATGCGCAGGGCTGTTTATGGGTTTAAATATCGCATCACGATATAATTATGTACTGCGGATGACAAGCGCCAAGCCTGCCCCGCATGTGGGCAGGGGCAGGCGCTCAAGCTGGCATGCCATTGGCAAAGTCCTTGCGATTCAAGCGCATGGCCCTGGTGGATTGGATGGGAAGCAGGCCACAGCCAAATTGAAGATGTATTAAAAATGCTACATATGAGACTGTTTGAGCACGCAGGCCAGCAAGTCGGACTGGGTGATCATGCCGCATAGCTTGTCATTGGCATCGCGCACCGGCATATGGTGCATGCCGCCATCGGTAAAGGCCTGGGCCAGTTCGTTGATGGACTGGTCGGCCTGCAGGCTGCGTGCCGGCTGGCTCATGATGTCGGCAACCCGACCGTGCATGCGGGGCGCGGAGGGTGGGGAATCCTGCCCGGACAGAAAGAAATCATGCAGCGACAGCATGCCCAGCAGGCGGGACGAGGCATCCACCACCGGCAGGGCCTTGACCTTGTGGTGGGCCAGCAAGTCCCAGGCTTGCTGCAAGCTGGCGTCAGGGCCGGTGGACACCACATCGCGCGACATGATGTCCACGCAGCGGATGGCACCCAGCCGGCGCTGCTGGGCTTTTTGTTCTGCCGCCAGCACGATGGCGGCCAGGTCATCCTCGCTGATGTCCAGTACCTCGCCAAATCCCTCCAGTGCCTGATGCAGGTCTTCCGGGCTGACGCCGCCACGCTGGCTGGGGAGCGGGTCGACGGTGTGATGCGGATTGGCGGCTTCCTGCGGCAGGTGGGGATAGCGGCGCTTGAGCGCATTATTGAACAGCAGGGCGACGGCCAGCAGTAGTACTGAACTGAGCAGTACCGGGTAAAGCACAAAGCGGTAGGCCATGTCGTGAATGGCCGGTCCGCCCAGTACCGCGGTCACCGCCACGGCACCACCGGGCGGGTGCAGGCAGCGTAGCTGGAACATGGCGGCAATGGCCAGTGCCCCGGCGAGGCTGGCTGCCATGGCCGGATCATCAATCCACCTGGCACAGCTCACGCCGATGAGGGCTGATACCAGATTCCCCGCCAGCATGGCCCAGGGCTGTGCCAAGGGGCTGGCCGGCACGGCAAACAGCAGTACGGCGGATGCACCCATCGGGGCAATCAGCCAGGGGCTGCCGCCGCCGGCGCGACAGCATAGAGCGGTAATGAGCAGGCCCAGTGCGGCACCTGCCGTGCCCAGCAGTCTTTCGCGCCGTCCGGCGGATAATTGCAGAGGTAGCAGGCCATGCAGCCATGATTTGTGGTGGGGTGAGGTAACGGACTGAGACATGAGCTTGATTGACGGTGGGTGGGGGTGGAATTCTATCGCCATGCGATATGTTTGTCTGCCACCTGTCGGCTGCGCGGTGGTCAGTCCTTCAAGGCCGTCTGCACATTGATCAGCAGGTCCAGCGATGCCGCACCGTCCAGATTCTTCAGCAGCAGCAATTCCTCGCGATGCAGTGCCGCCAGCTTTTCCACCAGCGCCTCGCCCTTGGGCTGCAGGCTGATTTCCACCTGGCGGCCATCCTGTCGGCCCGCCGTTTTTTTCAGCAATTGCTGTTCTTCGCAACGTTTGATCAGGCCCACCACGCTGTGATGGTGCGATTGCAGACGCTCGGCCAGTTCGGCCACCGTGGCCCAGTTGCGGCCGGGGTAGCCCTGGACCTGCAGCAACAGCAGATATTGCAGCGGGGTGATGCCGTGCTCCTGCGCCAGTTCTTCGCTGAAGCGCAGAAACTGGCGCAAACGGTAGCGAAAGTCGGCCAGGCGTTCGAAATCCTGTTTGCTCAGGGGCGTGCTGGACATGATGTGGGTGTTTACCGGGAAGGCGGGCTGCAAAGCGGCTACCTTATCACACTGGGCGGCTGTGCGCGGCGGCGGGCCAGAGTCGGCTGGCCTTGTGGAGCCGGCAGGCTGCTACGCCATTCGGCGTAGGTCGGATGATGCTGATTGCGCATGGTGCGGATGGGCAGGAGGGCATATAGTCGCGGATTGCTGACCATTACGCCCGGTATTGACCGCCACCGCCATGCAAACCGTCGACATTCCTTCCTTCTTGCGGCACCAGCCGCTGTTCCAGCAACTCTCGCCCGAGCAGATTGATGCCCTGGTGCCGTTTACCCACGAAGTGCGTGGCCTCAAGGGGCAGGTGATCTTCCAGAAGGGGGACCCTTGCGACGGCATGTTCCTGGTGGTGTATGGCCGGGTCAAGCTGGCACTGTCTTCGGCGCAGGGCAGTGAAAAGGTGATGGAGATCATTCATCCGGGCCAGAGCTTTGCCGAGGCGGTGATGTTTCTGAGCCGCCCTTGCCCGGTGATGGCGCAGTTCCTGGAGGACAGCATGCTGCTCAAGGTGGAGGCCGAGGGCATCCTGCAGGCGCTGGAACACGATCCGGCCTTTGCCCGTCGCCTGCTGGCCGGTCTGTCCTTGCGCTTGCACGGCCTGGTGCGCGATGTGGAGCGTTATTCCATCGAAAGCTCGCTGCAACGTGTCATCGGCTATCTGTTGCAGCATATTCCGGAGGATGGCAGCGAAGCCCAACCGCAGCTGACGCTGTCGGTCAACAAGAACCTGATTGCCTCCCGGCTCAATCTGACGCCGGAAACCTTCTCCCGCATGCTGCACCAGCTGATCGAGGCCGAACTCATCATGGTGGATGGCCGCGACATCACCCTGGTGAACGTGGACAAGCTGAAGGCCTACGGCAACCGCGAATAGCATTCTGCCAATTACCGTGCAGACAAGGGGGCCGTGGCCCCCTTTTTGTTGCTGTCCTCAGCGCCGGTTTTCAGCGTGGAAGCGTTGCACATGCTGTGCCAGTTCCTGCGCCGTGTGGTTGAGTGTGTCGGCCAGTGCGGCCACTTCCTGGATGATGACGGAGTTGTCCTCTGCCAGGGTGGCAATCTTGCTGATATTGACCGCCACCTCATTGCTGACGCTGCTTTGCTGCTGCATGGCCACGGCGGTTTCGCGGCTTTTGCCGGCCACGTTTTCCGCATCGCGGTGCATGTCGTCCAGTTCGCGCAGGGTGTCGGCAATCAGCTGGGTGCCGGCTTCCATTTCCTCGCGCGCCTGCAGCATGCTGGTGGCGGCCTGCTGGGTTTCCTGGGTAATGCTTTCCACCAAGGTGGTGATTTGCACGGTTTCCTTGCCGGTGCGCTCGGCCAGCTTGCGTACTTCGTCCGCTACCACGGCAAAGCCACGGCCCATTTCACCGGCGCGGGCGGCCTCGATGGCGGCGTTCAGTGCCAGCAGATTGGTCTGGTCGGCAATTTCGCGAATGGCGGTGATGATGTGGTGGATGTTCTGTGATTTTTCCGCCAGCGAGATGATCAGTTTTTCCGCATCGATGACGGTGCCTGCCGTGCGCTGGATGGCATCCGTGGTGGACTGCATCTGTTTGCGGCCCTGATGGACGCCTTGCTGCATGTGCCGGACAATGTGCAGATTGTCCTGGGTATTGTCGCTGACCGACTGGATGCCCACCGTCATCTGCTCCACGGCGGCGGCAATCTGGGTGGACGAGCTGCTCTGGTCCTCGGCCGCGGCGGCGGCCCGCGCCGAAACTCCTTGCAGGGTGCTGGCGGCGGTCAGCAGTTTTTCCGAACCACGATTCACCGAAGCCAGGGTGGCGACAAAGGCATCCAGCAAATGGTCCAGCGCCTTGCCCATCTTGCCGATTTCATCGCTGCTGGCGAGCTGGGCACGCCGTCCCAGGTCCAGGTCCTGGCTCATGCCGGTCATCATGGCCTCCAGCGCCACCAGCGGATTGTGGATGCTGCGATAAACGGCGCGCCCTCCCAGTGCCAGCAGAATGGTCATCACGCTCAGGGTGGCCAGCTCCATGATCAGCAGCTGGCGGTAGTCGGCTGCCTGGGTCCGGATAGCCGCCTTCATTTCGTTCAGCAAGCGGGTCTGGCCTTGCTTGAGTTCCACGATCCGCGCCGTAGCCTGCTCAAACCACTGGCTGGCGGGCACCGAGGTAGGCTGGCCCAGCGGGGTGGCGTAGATGCCGTCGCGCAGTGTCTGTACTGTCTGCATGGCCGGTGATTGCAACAGGCTGCCCAGCTGCTCGCGCATGGGCAAGGGCGCCAGTTCCAGCATCTGGCCCTGGCAGGCCTCCTGTGCTGCTTTCATGCTCAGTGCCTGAGCCAGTTGTGGCTGATCGAAACCACCCTTGGTCAGCACGCCATTGACGAAGCCGCGCTCGCGGCCGGCCATTTCCTTGACGCATAACAGGTTGGACAGGGTGGTGCTATAGCGCAGCAGCAAGCCGTCCGCGGTGGCGTTTTGCAGCTCGCCGGTGGTGGCCATCAACTGGCGGATGGCCTGGGTATAGGCGGCAAAGGCGGCCGGTGCCGTCAGTTTGCGGGTGTCGATGTCTGTCCGGCTGGCCAATACGGCTTGTGTCGCATTGACTTGCGTTCCCAGCTTGAGATCTGCCCCCGCCGGGGTGGTCGCTGCCTGACTGAAGGCGGCAAAAGCGGCATCGGCCTTGCCGCGGGCGGTTTGCAGCGATGCGGGCAGGGGGCCGGAACCGTTCAGGAAACCATTGCTCAGCCCACGCTCGGTTTGCAGCGTGTCGATGAGCTCTGCCGATAGCGAGGCGATGTCGGCCAGCTGTTCTTCATGCCGTAGCGACTGCAATGCCTGGTATTGGCGGTAAGACTGTTGTGTCAGCAGGAATCCGGCCAGCACGGCAAAGGGAATCACCAGCAGTAGCAATTTGTAACGGACGGTGAGCGAGGAAAGCATGGGGCATGGCCTTTCGGAGGTGCTGCATCGGTTTGCCGCAGTGGTACTGCTAGCTTTAGCTCACAAACGGCGTGTCAGCCATCCCTGTTTTGGCGGGCAATGTGCAAGCCGGTCAGTTGCTTGCGCTCGGATCAGCGCAATGACGAGAGAATTGGTGCGCCGGGCGGGGTTGCTGCGTGCGCTGCATTTTGTTTCAACCTCCTGGTTTTAACCACTGGGTTTCAACCAACGGGTTTCAACCACCGGTCATGGACATGAAGCGCACCAGCTGCTTGGGCTGGGTGTTGAAGTCGTGACGTTCCGGTTTGAGTTCGATGGCGGTACGGATGGCGTTTTCCAGTTCGGCATCGCTGCAGCCGGCACGCAGCAGCGGGCGCAGCGGGAGCTGTTCTTCCTGCCCCAGGCACATATACAGGGTGCCATCCACCGATAGCCTGACCCGGTTGCAGCTGGCGCAGAAATGCTGCGACATGGGCGTGATCAGCCCCATGGTGAATTGGCCGTCGGCACTTTGCCAGTAGCGGGCCGGGCCGCCGCCCAGGGTCAGGGTGGCGGGCTGCAGCTGGTGGCGTCGGCTCAGCTCATCCAGCAGGCGGCTCAGGTCCAGCCCCTGGCTGTTCTGCCCGGTGTGTCCCATCGGCATGACTTCGATCAGCCGCAGGATGAAACCCTGTTCAATGCAAAAGGCCATCATGGCGTCGATATCGCCATCATTGACGCCGGCCAGCGGGACCATATTGATCTTGATGAGGTCGAATCCGGCTTGTCGTGCCGCGCGCAAGCCGTCCAGTACCTGGTCCAGGCTGTCGCTGCCACAAATGCTGGACACGCACTCCCGCCGTAAGGAATCCAGGCTGATGTTCAAGCGCCGCAAGCCTGCGGCTTTCAGCGCGGCGGCCTGTGCCGCCAGCTGGGTGCCATTGCTGGTGAGCGACAGATCCTCGACGCCGGGCAGGGCGGACAGGGATGAAACCAGTTGTGGCAGATTGCGCCGCAGCAGCGGTTCACCGCCTGTCAGGCGAAAGCGGCGGGTGCCCAGCCGGGCAAAGGCGGCAACCACGCGCTGGATTTCATCGAAGCGCAGCCAGTTGGCCGGCTCTTCGAAGCCCTTGAATCCCTTGGGAATGCAGTAGCTGCAACGCAGGTCACAGCGGTCGGTGACAGAAACCCGCAGGTAGTCGATGGTTCTGCCAAAACGGTCGGACAGCATGGCTGGCACCAGTAGGGGGAGGATGCCGGCAGTGTATGCCGCCGCGGGCTGTTTGCCAGTTGGCCAGAGGAGGTGAAATGGCTAAGCCGGAGTGATTAGGCGTGTTCGGCGTAGATGACGCGGTTGCGGCCCATGGTCTTGGCTTGGTAGAGCGCGCTGTCCACCCGCATGATCAGACTTTCCACGCTTTCATGTGCCTGATGCAGGGCTACGCCAATGCTGATGGTGATGGCGGGCAGGGCCGTGCTCTTGCTGCCGGCAACGGTGTCACGCAAGCATTCGGCCAGATGCAGGGCGTTGTCGCGACTGGTTTGCGGCAGCAGGATGACAAATTCTTCCCCGCCCCAGCGGCACACGGTGTCCACGGCGCGCACCCGGGTTTCCAGTGTCTTGGCCAGCCAGACCAATACTTCGTCACCGGTGAAGTGGCCGTGACGGTCGTTGATGTGCTTGAAGTTGTCCGCATCCAGCAGAATCAGGCTGAAGTCGGAGCCAAAACGCTGCTTTTCCAGTACCGCGTGTTCCAGCTGGCGCAGCAGGTGGCGACGGTTCCACAGCCCGGTGAGCGGGTCTTTCAAGGCGGCTTGCTCCAGTTCGGCACGCAGCTGTTTCTGTTCGGTGATGTCGTGGATCACGCACAGCATCAGGCGCTTGCCATGCAGCGTGACCGGACCAGCATAGGTCTGGACATCGCGCTGACTGCCATCAGCCAGCAGATGGACGAAGCTTAGCGGCTTGTGACCGCCGGGCAGCAGCGAGATCTGGTGCATGACCGGCAGGATGGCCCGTCCCAGGACATTGATTTCCCAGGTGTGTTTGCGGGTGAATTCCTGATGGGAGTAACCATAAAAACGCATGGCAGCCTGGTTGACATTGACGATGCGGCCATCGTCGGCCGGGTCGATCAGCAGCATGGGTGCGCTGTTGGTCTGCATCAGTGCCTGATCAAAGCTGAGTCCGGCCTGGCCGGTGGCGGCCATTTCTGCAGCGGGGCAGGCGGCTGACAGGGGCAGAGGGCAGCTGCTGAGCCCTTCCACCAGCACGGCATCACTGCCGTCGTCCAGTTTGACGCTGGCCAGCCGGCAGCGCAGTGGCAGTGTCTGGCCGGCTTGCTGCACGGTCCAGATTTCCACGATCTGCTCCCGTGTCAGCAGGGCAGGCGTGTAATCGGCGAGTTGCTCTTGCGGGAGGGCGGACAGGGCACCGGTGCGCAGGTCGGTAATGGCCAGACCCGCACTGAGCTGGCTGGCAGTGCGGTTGGCGAACAGGATGTCGGAACTTCCGGCCCGGAGTATCCAGATCGGGGTGTCGAGGGCGTTCAGCAGGGCGAATGAGGTCATGACAGCATGCTGTCCCAATGGCCAGTATATGGCATATGGTGGAATACTAGTGCGCCCCGCAGCTAGCTTCAACTATGGCGTGATGATGGTTATGCTGCCTCCGCCTGTTATCGCGGCGTCAGAGCCTGTTCAAAGTCTCGCGAGCTCGCGCGAGACAAGGCGAAAACGCCTGAAAACAAGTGGGGAAGCGGAGTTTACATAAAGTAAATGAGCCTGCCGAAGGCGTTTTAACGCAGTATCGCCCCCCGTATTTAACGAGCTCAGCAGGCTGTGAACAGGTTCCTGGACCGTCTCAGGGCAGCTTGTCCAGCCCGTGTTCGACGGCAAACAGCGCGGCCTGAACCCGGCCATTCAGGTTGAGTTTGCGCAGGGTGTTCTGTACGTGGACCTTGATCGTGCTTTCCGCCAGATCCAGTTCGCGGGCGATTTCCTTGTTGCTGATGCCGCGGCTGAGCCAGGCCAGGATTTCACGTTCGCGCTGGGTCAGTTGGTCCAGCCCGGTGGGCTTGTTCTTCTGTGCATCGCCCTTGCGCAATTGCTGCAGCAGGCGGGACGTCATTTCCGGCGACAGCACGCTGTCACCCTCGACGGCGCGGCGGATGCTGTTGAGCAGGAACTCGGCATTGATGTTCTTCAGCAGGTAGCCGCGTGCGCCCAGCCGCAGGCATTCGGCCAGGTTATCGCCATCTTCGGATACCGTCAGCATCAGTACCGCCAAGGCCGGCTGGCTGACCAGGATCTGCGCCAACGCCTCGCGGCCATTCATCTGGGGCATGTCGATGTCCAGCAGCACCACGTCCGGTTTCAGTTGTTCGCACAGTTTGACGCCTTCCAGTCCGTCGGCGGCTTCGCCGATGATGTCGAAATCGCTCTGCCGTTGCAGCAGGGCTTTCAGACCGCTGCGGAACAGGGTGTGGTCATCGACCAGCAAAATGCGGATGCTTGTCATGTGGCTTGTCTCTCGCTTTGTGGCAGCCGCAAGTGTACCTCGGTGCCGCCGTCCGGGTGGGCCTGAATGCTGATCTGGCTATGTATCCGCGCCGCCCGTTCCTGCATGATGGACAGGCCGACATGGCTGCTGCGGCGGCTGGCAACCAGTGCTTCGTCAAAACCGCAGCCATCGTCACGGATGCGCATGCTGAAATCGGCCTGGTTGAGGATGTCTATGCGCACGCGGTGTGCCTGCGCATGCTTGCGTACATTGGACAGTGCTTCTTGCAGGATGAAGATCAGCTGCAGCTGCTGCTGCGGATTGAGCGCCAGTCCGTCACCGCTCATCTGGAGCTGGGTGGGGATGTGGGTCTGCTTTTCGAAGCGCTCCAGCAGGGTGCGCACGGCATCGGAAAAGTCTTCCTTGCTGATGCGGGTGCGGAAATTCAGCAGTAGTTCGCGCACGTCTTCGTAGCATTCCTGCACCCCGGCGCGGATGAAGCCGAGGTTTTCCTGTGCCTGCTCCATCTGCTGATCGGCCAGGGCGGCATCCAGCATCTGCACCTGCAGATTGAGGAAGGACAGCGACTGGGCAATGCTGTCGTGCAGACCCTGGGCCATCAGGTTGCGTTCTTCTGCCACGGCAAACTGGCGGTCGCGTGCGGCCAGCCTGTGGTTTTCCACGGCCACGCCCAGATGGCTGCCCAGGGTTTCCAGCAGGAACTGGTCCTGGGTGGCCAGCTTGGGTTCCTGATAGAAATACAGGGTGAAGATGCCGACATTGGTCTGGTTGTGCCGGATATGGAAGACGGCAATGCTGGCAAAACCGGCGCGCTGACAATGTTTTTCCGTCGCAATCGGCAGCTGGTCGAAGCGGTGCAGCACCGAGAAAGGCTGTGGCACGGTTTCACCGCACAGGCAGCCATCCAGCGTGGCACAGGCTTCTTCTTCCTGTAGCTCGGCCGGCAGGCCGCTGTGGGCAATCAGCTCCAGCCGCCCGCGTTTGAAGTCCACCAGCCGGACGCTGCCGGCATCGGCGGCGGTCAGCTCGATCAGTCGTTCGATGAAGCCGCTGCACATGTCGGCCAGGGTATGCGAGCCATGCAGAAAGGCGGTGACGTTGTACAGGGCGGCCAGCTGGCGGTTCTTGTATTCCACCGAGCGGGTCTTGTCGGCCACCTTCTGTTCCAGCGTGGCGTACAGGTCCTGCAGGCGGTCGGCCATCTGGTTGAAACCGGTGGCAATGGTGGCGAATTCGTCGTTGTTGTCCACGCTGACGCGGGCGTCCAGATTACCGTCACGCAGCAGCAGCATGCCTTCGCCCAGGGTGTTGAGCGGGCGGATCACCAGCAGGAACAACAGGAACATCATGCTGAAGGAGCCGACGATAGCCATGGCAATCAGCGCCATCTGGAAGAAGCGCAGCAAGGTGGTGTTACGGGCATTGTCTTCTTCCACCAGCTTGACCAGGCGGTCGATGCGGTTGACGAAGCGGGAGATGTCCGGGCTTTCCATCTTGTGCTGGCCGGCATGCTGGTTGGCCGCCGTTTCCAGCAGCGGCAGCATGTCGGCCTGCCAGGAGTGCTCGATATCGCGGACTTGCTGCCGGACCGTGGCATTGTCCGGCAGAAACAGTGGTCGTGCCGGGTCGCCCTGTTTCAGCCGGGCCAGAATGGTGGCGAACTGCTGCTCTTCATCATGAATGGCGGCCAGTGGGGCGCCTTCGCTGACTTGCAGCGCGATATGGTAGCTGCGCATGCGCAGGCTGCCGGCATCGTTGATGGCGGCGGCGCCGCCTTCCAGCTTCCAGGACAGGATCAGGGTGTAGCCGATGGAGGTCATGGCCAGCAGCAGCCAGGCGATGGTCAGCAGTAATAGCTTGGTGGACAGGCTGCTTAGGCGAGGGGTCTGGTAGAGCATCATCGTGCTGGGTGTCCGGGTGGCGTGGCCTTGCCATTGGCTAATGTCGCTAACAATAACGCCTGCCCACAAGGACAGCAATTCTCCGGAAGGGGTAGGCTGCGGCGGAAAGACAGGTTTGTGGCTGGCGGCGCTGGGCAAGGCCGTGCGGGCTGGCATGCTACTTTGTGATTAGTCCGTCTCCCCCGTCGGCAGGGTCGGGCTAGCTCCTCATGCCGCCTGCCTTGCTGCTATTGGCGAATATTTCCCGCGTGCGTATCAGGGTTAAATGCCAGCTATCCCCATAGCGGAGCAAGGCATCATGGCTTCATTACGCTTCAAGCAGTACGCCGTGCTGGCGTCCAGCACCGTGGCCTTCACCATCTGTTTCATGATCTGGATGATGTTTGCGGTACTGGGCATTCCCATCAAGCAGCAGCTGGGCCTGAACGAAACCGAATTCGGCATCCTGGCGGCCACGCCGGTCTTGTCCGGCTCGCTGATCCGTGTGCCGCTGGGCATCTGGACCGACCGTTTCGGTGGCCGCATCGTGCTGTTCGTGCTGATGCTGGTGTGCGTGCCCTTCATCTTCATCATGCAATACGCCACCGCCTACTGGCAGTTTCTGGCCATCGGTCTGCTGGTGGGCCTGGCTGGCGGTGCTTTCTCGGTGGGCACGCCCTATGTGGCTCGCTGGTTCAAGCCGGAGCAGCAGGGCATGGCCATGGGGGTGTTTGGTGCCGGTAATGCCGGTTCCTCGCTGACCAAGCTGGTGGCGCCCGGCATCATTGCCATTGGTGGCTGGCAGCTGGTGCCGTCGGTGTACGCGGGCATCATGCTGGTGACGGCCATCCTGTTCTGGCTGATTTCCTATCAGGACAAGACGCATCTGGTCAGCAGCAAGGTGAGCCTGCGCTCCCAGCTGGCCTTGATGAAGAATCCCGCCGTATTGCGCTATTGCCAGTACTACTCGGTGGTGTTCGGTGGCTATGTAGCCCTGGCGCTGTGGATGACCAAGTACTACGTGGGCGAGTACGGCTTCGATATCAAGCATGCGGCCTTTCTGGCGGCCTGTTTCTCCCTGCCTGGCGGCGTGCTGCGCGCCATGGGCGGCTGGTTGTCCGACCGCTTCGGCCCCTACAAGGTCACCTGGGGCGTGATGTGGACTTGCTGGGTGGCGTTTTTCATCCTGTCCTATCCGCAAACCGACTTCAGCATTGTCACCACCCACGGGGTGCAAAGCTTCCATATCGGACTGGGTGTGACCCAGTTCACCTTGATGCTGTTTGGCGTGGGCATCGCCATGGCCATCGGCAAGGCCTCGGTGTTCAAGTTCATTGCCAATGAATTTCCCGACAATATCGGCGCCGTGTCCGGCGTGGTCGGCCTGGCCGGCGGCATGGGCGGTTTCCTGTTGCCCATCCTGTTCGGGGTGCTGCTGGATGTCACCGGTGTGCGCAGCAGCGCCTTCATGCTGCTGTACGGCACGGTGTGCGTCTCGCTGGTATGGATGCATTTTTCCTTCAAGCCGGCGCAGGAAAAGGCCATCGCCAAACAGGCGGCCTGAGCACGGCAAGCCCATTTTTGATTGACGGCCGCTGTGCCGTCAGGAGGACCTTATGTCACATGTACTGGACCGGTGGGAACCGGAAAACACCGAATTCTGGCAGCAGGAAGGCAAGCAAGCGGCGCGGCGCAATCTGTGGATTTCCATCCCGGCGCTGATGCTGGCCTTCGTGATCTGGCAGGTATGGAGCGTGGCGGTGCTGAATATGCCGAATATCGGCTTCAGCTACACGCAGAACCAGCTGTTCTGGCTGGCGGCGCTGCCGGCACTATCCGGTGCCACCCTGCGCATCTTCTACAGTTTCATGGTGCCGGTGTTTGGCGGTCGCAAATGGACGGCCATTTCCACCGCCAGCCTGCTGATTCCGGCCATCGGCATCGGTTTTGCCGTGCAGGATACCAATACCAGCTACGTCACCATGGTGGTGCTGGCGCTGCTGTGCGGCTTTGGCGGTGGTAATTTCAGCTCCTCCATGTCCAATATCAGCTTCTTCTTCCCCAAGGCGGAAAAGGGCACGGCGCTGGGCCTGAATGCTGGCCTTGGCAATCTGGGCGTATCGCTGGTGCAGTTCGTGGTGCCGCTGGTGATCACCATGGGCCTGTTCGGTGCCTTCGGCGGTGAGCCGCAGGTATGGATCAAGGGCGTGGTACACAAGAAGATGTGGCTGCAGAATGCCGGTTTTGTCTGGGTGCCCTTCATCGTGCTGTCCACCATTGCCGCCTGGCTGGGCATGAATGACATCGCCTCGGCCCGCGCTTCTTTCGCCGACCAGGTGGTTATCTTCAAGCGCAAGCACAATTGGCTGATGTGCTGGCTGTACATTGGTACTTTCGGCTCTTTCATTGGTTTTTCTGCTGGCTTCCCGCTGCTGATGAAAGGCCAGTTCCCCGAAGTTGACCCCACCAAATACGTATTTTATGGCCCGCTGGTGGGTGCGCTGGCACGTCCGCTAGGGGGCTGGCTGGCCGACAAGATCGGCGGTGCCCGGGTGACCCAGATGGTGTTCCTGCTGATGATGCTGGCAGTGGGCGGGGTGCTGACCTTCCTGCCGCATGCCGGCCAGGGGGGCAGCTTCCAGGGCTTCTTTGCCATGTTCCTCTGCTTGTTTGCCCTGACCGGGCTGGGTAATGGTTCCACCTTCATGCAGGTGCCGGTGATTTTCCTCACCCTGCACCAGCGCATGGCGGGCAAGGGCGAGGCCGCGCAGAAGCAGGCCCAGGCTGATGCCACCCGCGAGGCGGCTGCCGTGCTGGGCTTCTCCGGTGCCATTGGCGCGTATGGCGGCTTCTTCATTCCCAAGAGCTATGGCACGTCGATCTCGATGACTGGCGGTGTGGAAGCTGCGCTGTATGCCTTCATCCTGTTCTACGCCAGCTGCGTGCTGATCAACTGGTGGTTCTACGCCCGCAAGAATGCCGATATTCCTTGCTGAAACCCTCTTGTTTTCAATCTGAGCACAAGCGCCCCACGTGGGCGCTTTTTGCATGCCGACCGGGCGAGGAGTAGACGGACTACTCCTTATGATCTAGCGCGTCTCCTCACTCTGCGCATGGGTTTTTCCTCTAGTGGCGAATGGGCGCTGTTGTTGCCGGGACGTAATCTCTGCAGGGTAAGCAAGGGCTGCGCGGCAAGGCCGCTGCACCGCATCTGGCGGTAAAAACTTGGAGGCAAGATGAGCCACTTTCTGGACAGACTGAATTTCCTTGGCAAGGTGAAATCCACCTTTGCCGATGGCCATGGCGCGGTGGTGAATGAAGACCGCCAATGGGAAGACGCCTATCGCCAACGCTGGCAGCACGACAAGATCGTGCGTTCCACCCACGGGGTGAACTGCACCGGCTCCTGTAGCTGGAAGGTCTATGTCAAGAATGGTCTGATTACCTGGGAAACCCAGCAGACCGACTACCCGCGTACCCGGCCGGACCTGCCCAACCACGAACCGCGTGGTTGCCCGCGTGGCGCGTCCTACAGCTGGTACGTGTATTCGGCACAACGCGTGAAATACCCGATGATCCGCGGCCGCCTGGCCAGGCTGTGGCGCGAAGCGCGCAAGAGCATGAGCCCGGTGGAAGCCTGGGAACACATCAGCCAGAACCCGGAACTGGCCAAGCAGTACAAGAGCAAGCGCGGCCAGGGCGGCTTTGTACGTGCCAACTGGGATGAAGCCAACGAAATCATCGCGGCTTCCAATGCCTACACCATCAAGAACTATGGTCCGGACCGCGTGGTGGGCTTCTCGCCTATCCCGGCCATGTCCATGGTGTCCTACGCGGCCGGTAGCCGTTACCTCAGCCTGATCGGCGGCGTGCCGCTGTCCTTCTACGACTGGTATTGCGATTTGCCGCCGGCCAGCCCGCAGATCTGGGGCGAACAGACCGACGTGGCCGAATCGGCCGACTGGTACAACTCCACCTACCTGATGGTATGGGGTTCCAATATCCCGATGACCCGTACCCCGGACGCCCACTTCTACACCGAAGTGCGCTACAAGGGCACCAAGACCGTGGCTGTTTCCAGTGACTTTGGCGAAATGGCCAAGTTCGGCGACATCTGGCTGGCACCGAAGCAGGGCACCGATGCTGCGCTGGCCATGGCCATGGGTCATGTCATCTTCAAGGAGTTCCATCTGGACAAGCCGTCGGCCTACTTCACCGACTACATCCGCCGCTATACCGACATGCCTATGCTGGTGACCCTGCGCAAGGATGGCGAACGCTATGTGCCGGACTACTTCCTGCGCGCCAGCCACCTGGCCGACAATCTGAACGAAGACAACAACCCGGAATGGAAGACCCTGGTCTTCGACGAAGCCAGCGGCGACATCGTGGCACCC
>JAFANL010000196.1 GCA_019232735.1 Aquitalea sp.
GGGCGAGGTTGCCTGCGGGTTGTAGCCGGACTCCACGGTTACGATGGAGTGCAGCAGATTGGCATCCAGCTTGAATTCATGGGCAGTCTGGTCGATCAGGCGCTTGTACTGCGCCGCCAGTCTGGGATTGTAGCCCGGTGCCGCGACAGTTTTCAGGCCATCACGACGCGAAACATCGGGAGGGCGATTGTCACTGCTCAGCGTGGCACCCAGGCCGGGCGTGGTGGCATCGTCCAGCGCATTGTTGCGCTCGGTGCCGGCCGGCATGCTTTTCTGATAGAGCTGATAGCGCTCATCAAGCTGGTGGTTCGCCAGATGGACCTGGCCTTGTTCGTCCACAAAACCATAAAGATCGGCGTGTACGCTGCTGGCAGCCAGGCTGGCCAGCAAGGCCAGGGCAACAGTGATCAATCGCATTTTGATGAAGAACGACCCGTAAGGAATGGTAAAGAAGGCGCTATTGTACTGATTTTTCTATGCTATTTTGCAAGAAAACTTTTCTTGATGACATTTTAAAGCGAAAGGGCTGGTCATGAGTCTGTTCGATCAACTGGGTAGTTTGCTGGGTGGGGACAATGCCGGATTGAGTGGAGCCGTTGCTGAACTGGTACAGCAGCAGGGTGGCCTTCCCGGGCTGCTGGAGAAATTCAGCAATGGCGGCATGAGCGAGCTGGTGTCGTCCTGGGTGGGGAGCGGGGGCAATCTGCCGGTGTCCGCCGAGCAAATCCAGCAAGTACTGGGCAATGAGCAAGTCACGGCCCTGGCGGAAAAGTTCGGTCTCGACCCGCAACAGCTTAGCCAGGGCTTGGCCGATTATCTGCCGCAGGCCGTGGACAAACTGACGCCTGACGGCCAGTTGCCGCAAGGAGGCGAGCTGTTGACGCAGGGTTTGGGCTTGCTACAGGGCTTTTTCGACAAAAGTTGAATGACTGGGGTGAAACGAGGCAAAAAGCCGCCATTTTGGGCGGCTTTTCTGTTTTTTCTTGTGGCGTATGGACCACAGTCCGGCGCATGGGCTAGGGCGTCCTCGGCTGTTGGCATGGTCATGGCCAGCATTATTGTTGATAGGAAAATTCTATTTTTAAGATTTAAACAATCAAGTGGATCAATCGATATGGACTGCATATGATGCGTACATCAGATGTCAAACGCAGCAAGCAGCAGCAAATTCACCTTCACCAGACTGGAGAAAAACATGTCCGTATCGCTGATCAATACCGAAGTCAAACCGTTCAAGGCAAGCGCTTTCCACAATGGCAAATTCATCGACGTCAGCGACGCCGACCTGAAAGGCAAGTGGTCGGTGGTGTTCTTCTACCCGGCTGACTTTACCTTTGTCTGCCCGACCGAACTGGGTGACCTGGCTGACAACTACGCCGAATTCTCCAAGCTGGGCGTGGAAATCTACTCGGTATCCACCGACACCCACTTTACCCACAAAGCCTGGCACGACAGCTCGGAAACCATCGGCAAGATCAACTACCCGATGATTGGCGACCCCACCGGCATCATCAGCCGCAACTTCGGCGTGATGATTGAAGAAGCCGGCCTGGCCGAACGCGGCACCTTCGTGATCGACCCGCAAGGCAAGATCCAGATCATCGAAATCAATGCCGGTGGTATCGGCCGTGATGCCAGCGAACTGCTGCGCAAGGTGAAGGCCGCCCAGTATGTGGCCAACCACCCGGGTGAAGTGTGCCCGGCCAAGTGGAAAGAAGGCGAAGCCACGCTGGCACCGTCGCTGGATCTGGTTGGCAAGATCTAAGCGCTGACACTGTCTGCCGTGCTGCGTACAGCGGTACGGCATCCGGGCAGCGCCCTGCTGCCCGTCCCCCCTACCACCCGATTGCAGCGGCAAGCTGTTGGCAGCCACAAGCTTGCCAGTGCAATTGCCTGAGGACATTCCCATGCTCGACACCACCATTAAGACCCAACTGACCGCTTATCTGGAAAAACTGCAGCAACCTATCGAACTGGTCGCCAGCCTGGACGACAGCCCCAAGTCCCAGGAGATGCACGCACTATTGCAGGACATCGCCAGCTTGTCGGCCAAGGTGACACTGCGCAGCGACGGTCAAGACGCACGTCGCCCGTCGTTTGCCGTCGCCCATCCGGGTGAGGCGGGGCGTATCGCCTTTGCCGGTATTCCCATGGGCCACGAATTCACCTCGCTGGTGCTGGCCTTGCTGCAAACCGGCGGCCACCCGCCCAAGGTGGATGCGGAGACGATTGAACAGATTCGCGGCCTGCAGGGCAGCTATCAGTTTGAAGTGTTTGTCTCGCTCAGCTGCCACAACTG
>JAFANL010000098.1 GCA_019232735.1 Aquitalea sp.
AACAGAAGGGCAACCGTACCGAACGCGTCAGCATCCGCCCGCTGCCCAAGCTGGACGATGAGCAAGACTGAAGCCAACAGCAGCCCAGCCCCGGCTGGCTGCTGGTATCTGTACATGCTGGAATGCCGTGACGGCGCGCTGTACACCGGCATCAGCACCGATGTGGCACGGCGCTACGCCGCCCATTGCGCTGGCAAAGGGGCGCGCTACACCCGCCTCAACCCGCCGCAGCGCATCGCCCTGGTCCACCCTTTTGCCGACAAGTCACAGGCACTGAAGGCGGAACACGCCCTCAAGCGCCTGTCCGCCGCCACCAAACGCCAGCTGGTGGCAGGCGGTGATCTGAGCGACTGGCTGGCGGCACGCGCCGCCGAGCCCGACAGCACTCAGTAAACAAAGCGTTCGCGCAAATCTTCCAGGTTCAGTTCGCGCAGGATGGCTTCCTGCCGCTCGCGCGCACTCTGTTTGCCCTTGCCGGTTTTCTTGGCAATGATCAGCTCGTTCTTCATCGAATGCTCCCAACCCACCAGCTCGGTCACCGTCAGCTGGTAGCCATGTGCTTCCAGCTGCAGGCAACGCAGCACATTGGTCAGCTGGCTGCCAAACTCGCGGGTATGGATGGGATGGCGCCACAGTTCGGACAAGGGCGTCTTGCCAAAGGTCTCGTTCTTCTTCTGGCGCAGCACGGCCGCCACCTCGGCCTGGCAGCACGGCACCAGCACGATGTATTTGGCGTCCTTGGCCAGGGCAAAGCGGATGGCGTCGTCCGTAGCAGTATTGCAGGCGTGCAGGGCGGTGATGATGTCCACCTGTGCCGGCAGCGCAGCGGAGGTGATCGACTCCTCTACCGTCAGGTTGAGAAAGCCCATGCGACCAAAGCCCAGCCGCTCGGCCAGCTCTTGCGAACGGCTGACCAGCTCCGGCCGGGTCTCGATGCCGAATACCTGGCCGGCGTCCTTGTCCTTGAGGAACAGGTCGTACAGGATGAAGCCCAGATAGGACTTGCCCGCGCCATGGTCGGCCAGGGTGACATCACCCTTGCTCTGCAGCACATCCTGCATCAGCGGCTCAATGAACTGGTACAGGTGATACACCTGCTTGAGCTTGCGACGCGTGTCCTGGTTGATCTTGCCGTCGCGGGTAAGGATATGCAGTTCTTTCAGCAACTCCAGCGACTGCTGCGGTTTGATTTCGGGGATCAGGCTCATCTTGGCCTCCGGTAAAGCGGGAATGGCGCGATTTTACCAGTTTCGGCCGTCCCGCCCCGACAAGCTTGGCCGCAACGGCTCGCCATGCCACAATTTGCCATCCCAACCGCACCGAGCCACGCCATGTCCCTGCAGTTTCACCTGATTCCGGTTACCCCTTTTGCCCAGAACTGCAGCGTGCTGTGGTGCGATGTCACACGTGAAGCCGCCATTGTCGATGCCGGCGGCGATATCGCCCGCATCCGCGCCTGGATCGAACAACAGGGCCTGACTGTCACCAAGCTGCTGTTGACCCACGGCCATATCGACCATGCCGGCGGCTCGGGTGAACTGGCCGCGCAACTGGGCGTGCAGATTGAAGGCCCGGAACAAAGCGAAAGCTTCTGGCTGGACCAGCTGCCCAATCAGGGCCGCATGTTCGGCTTTCCTTCCAGCCCGGCACTCACCCCGGAACGCTGGCTGAACGAAGGCGACAGCGTCAGCATCGGCCAGGAAACCCTACAGGTGATCCACTGCCCGGGTCACACCCCCGGCCACGTGGTGTTCTACAGTGCGGCAGCAGGCGTGCTGGTGGCAGGCGACGTACTATTCCAGGGCTCCATCGGCCGCACCGACTTCCCCATGGGCAACCATCAACAGCTGATTGATGCCATCCAGCAAAAGCTGTTCCTGCTGCCGGACGACACCGTGGTGATTCCGGGCCATGGCCCGCTGACCACCATCGGCGACGAAAAGCGCCACAATCCCTTTGTGGCGGACGCCCGCTTCCGCTGATGTCACCCGCCTTCGAACTGGCCGTCATGGCGCTGATCCGGCAAATTCCGCCTGGCCGGGTCAGCAGTTATGGCGTACTGGCCGCTGAAGCCGGCTTTCCACGCCATGCCCGCCATGTCGGCAAGCTACTGGGCAAGCTGCCGGATGGTCATGACCTGCCCTGGTACCGGGTGGTGAACAGCGCCGGGCACATTGCCCGCCCCGGCACGGAGCAGGCCGACTGGCAGCGGGTACTGCTGGAACAGGAGGGGATAGAATTTTCCGCCAGCGGCAGCATCAGCCTGTTTCGCTACGGCTGGCCGGATAGCGCCTACTTGCGCGACAAAGCCCGCTGATCGGCGCCATTGCTGCATATTGTCCAACAGGACAGCACCCCTCCTGCATAATGTTGCTGAAATGTTACGTTGCTTGAGCTGAAACTTTTCAATGTGG
Source organism: Aquitalea sp. (assembly GCA_019232735.1). Classification (GTDB taxonomy): domain Bacteria; phylum Pseudomonadota; class Gammaproteobacteria; order Burkholderiales; family Chromobacteriaceae; genus Aquitalea. Next base: position 2,415 of record JAFANL010000098.1, read on the forward strand.
AACATTGTGCGCTACCCTGCGCGCCCCGTATGGCCTGCCCTGCGGGATTCACATAATAAAAGTTCACTTAGGCGGAAAAAATGAAAGCTCGCAAACTGCTGCTGGCGCTGTCCCTGATCAGCGGCTCCACCCTGGCCCATGCCGACAACTGGTCCTTCTCCAATGTCAGCGCCAACTACCTCGACTGGTCTTCCCGCACCACCGAGCAAAGTGGCAAGAAAGACTTTGGCTATCTGGAAGCCGAAGGTGGCATGGGGGGTAGCTGGGGTGATGTCTATGGTTTCTTCGATCTGGAAAATCCGGGCAAGAGCGACCATGGCACCAACGGCTATGACCGCCGCTACACCACCAAAGCCATCGGCCGCTTCAATCTGACCCAGCTGGGCAATGTACCGGTACAACTGTACGCCCACATCTACGACACCCGTGGCAACGACTTCTTCACGCAGAACCGTGTACTGGGCCTGAGCACCGAACTGAAGTACGGCAACCTGACCGTCAAGCCCTTCATCGGCGCCCATGACGAGCTGGATGCATTCAGCGTGGGCTCCGGCTTCAATGGCTGGATGGCCGGCTATGTGCTGCTCTACCCCTTCAGTGCCTTCGGCCAGTCCTTCCTGGTGACGCAGTGGCATGAGACCGAGTTCGCCCGCAAGCAGGAATTCACCCCCAACTACAAGCACAACACCGGCGAAAACGGTGCCATCGCGCTGTGGTGGAACGTGAACAAGCGCTTCACCACCGGCGTGCAATACCGCTATGCCGACCAGAAACTGGGCTCGGCCGAGTACCAGAACGCCGTGATCTACAGCGCCAAGTACAATTTCTGATCTAGCACCGATCACTGTAGTTGCCATCAGAATAAAACGCCTCCGGATGGAGGCGCCAGGCTGCTGACAATATGATTTGGTGCGATTGCACAGGACCCGGCGAAGCCGGGCCTTTCGACTAAGTTATTGCGCCCGCAGCCTTCCCGTCTATTCCCTATCCCCCCGCCCTTTCCCTGAAAGGGAGCCTCGCTTTCCATCCGGAAAGCGAGAGAGGGGTTTGGTGTAAATCGGGCTTACTTGCTCTTGTTGGCCTGACGGTACAGCTGGATCAGGCGGCGGGTGGAGCTATCGTGCTGCGCCGACTTGAGCTTGCCGGTCAGTTCGGCATGGATGGTCTTGGCCAGTTGCTTGCCCAGCTCCACCCCCCACTGGTCGAAACTGTTGATGCCCCAGATCACGCCCTGCACAAAAATCTTGTGTTCGTAGGCGGCAATCAGCGAGCCCAGATTACGCGGGTCCAGATAGCTCATCAGCAAGGTATTGGTGGGGCGGTTGCCGGCAAACACCTTGTGTGGCACCAGTGCTTCCAGCGCCTCGCCCTTCATGCCCTGAACCGTCAGCTCTTCGCGCACCTCGTCTGCCGTCTTGCCGCGCATGAAGGCCTCGGCCTGGGCGAAGACATTGGCCAGCAGGATTTCATGGTGCCCTGGCAGGCTGCCACGGCTTTCCAGCGAGGCGATCAGGTCGATCGGCGAAATATGCGTGCCCTGATGCAGCAGCTGGAAGAAGGCATGCTGACCGTTGATGCCGGTTTCGCCCCAGATGATAGGCGCGGTCTCGAAATTGACCGGATTGCCATTGATCTGGGTCTGCTTGCCGTTGGA
>JAFANL010000296.1 GCA_019232735.1 Aquitalea sp.
GCATTTCGAAGCAGGGCTTGAGGGTGCCGTCGATCAACTCGGCATTGCCGTGGTGCAGGTGGTGGTCGTCACTGTAAATCGTCAGCATGCAGCTCTCCTTGCCGCGGGCGCGGAGCCAGCGGCATTGTGTTGTTTGTGTAAGGGAAAGTCGGCGTCAGCCGGCAAGTGTTATTTTTTCAGTTTGGTCCACACCCGATCGCGCAGCGCATTGGCCTTGGCCGAACAGTTCTTGTTGGGCACAAACAGTGCGCGCATGGCTGGGGTGGGGTTGATGGCCGGGTCGGCGCGCAAATCGGCCTTGAAGAAGGCTGCCGAACCCTTGATGGCATTGTTGTAACCGGTGAAGTTGGAGGCCTCGGCGATATTCTTCGGCTCCATCATCCAGTTGATGAACTTGAGCGCGTTGTCGCGGTTTTTTGCGCCCTTCGGGATCACCAGATTGTCGTTCCAGAAGGGAATACCTTCCTTCGGATAGACAAACACGGCGGACTTCAGCTTCTGCCGGGTACGGTAGGCGGCACCGTTCCACTGCTGGTGCATGATGACTTCCTGCGCCTGCATGCGCTCGATGGTGCCATCCGAGTTATACATGGCCAGCATGGGTTTTTGCGCTTCCAGCAGGTCCTGGATGCGCTTGGCCTGCTTCGGGTCTTCGGTACATTGGTCCACTTTCAGGTAGATGGCGGCAGCCTTGTACAGCTCGGCCACATCGTTGAGCGCCACCACCTTGCCCTTGAGCTGGGCAGGCGGGGTGAAGAAGCTCTTCCAGCTATTGTCCAGCTTGCCGCCCGGCACCCGGCTGGCGTCGTAGGTAAAGCCGGTTACCCCCCACATGTAGGGCGCGGAGTATTCGCGCTGCGGGTCGAAATCCGGCTTGTTGAGCGGCGCTTCCACCAGCTTGAAATTGGGCATCTTGCTGACGTCGATTTTTTCCAGCAGGCCTTCGTCACGCATGATTTTCACCATGTAGTCGGACGGCACCACCACATCGTAGCCCTTGGCCCCGGCCTTCAGCTTGGCCAGCAGGGATTCGTTGGAATCGAACACATCCAGGTTCACCTTGATGCCGGTTTCCTTTTCAAAGCGCTTGAGCAGCTCCTGCGGGATGTAGTCGGACCAGTTGTAGAGGTTCAGCTCCCCACCAGCCATGGCCGAGGCCGATACCAGCAGGCCCGCAGCCAGGGCCAGCGCATGCAGTTTGCAGACTTTCATGGCATTTCTCCTTCGTATGTTGAGCAACAAGCGAAACATCAGGGGCGGAATACCTGCCGACCCGGTTCAGGACTTGCGCTGGCCCAGCCAGTAGGACAGCGCGACAAAGGCAATCGACACCAGCAGCATCAGCGCCGACACCGCATTCACTTCCGGGGTGATGCCCATGCGGATCAGGCCGAAGATGTACACCGGCAGCGTGGTGGCTCCGGCACCGGCCACAAAAAAGGTGATGACGAAATCGTCCAGCGACACGATGAAGGCCAGCATGGCGCCGGACAGCACGCCGGGCAGGATCAAGGGCAAGGTGACGCGGCGGAAGGTGGCAAACGGCCCGGCGTACAGATCCGCCGCCGCCTCGGCCAACCGTGGGTCCAGCCCTTCCAGCCGGGCGCGGATGGGCAGATAGGCAAAGGGGATGCAGAACACGGTGTGGGCAATCAGCACCGTCATCAGGCCCAGGTCCAGTCCCAGGGCAAGAAAGAACAACAAGGACGCCACGGCGGTGACGATTTCCGGCACCAGCAGCGGCAGGCCCAGCATGGCATTGATGAAGGCCTGGCCGCGAAAGCGCCGCCCGGCCATGGCCAGTGCCGCCATGGTGGCAAAGCTGGTGGCCAGCACGGTGGCCCCGCAGGCGATGATCAGCGAGTTCTTGGTGGCCCGCAGGATGTTGTCGTTGTCCATAACCCGCAAATACCAGTCGAAAGAAAAACCGGTCCACAGCGTGGCGATGCGGTTGGCGTTGAAGGACAGCACCACCAGCACCACGATGGGCAGGTAGAGGTAGACAAAAGCCAGCATGGCGGTGGGGGTGACACCACGAAAGCGCCACAGGGTATTGGAGGCTTGCATGTCATTCTCCCGGCGGGCGCTGGAAGCGCCTGGTGTAAACCCACATCGCCAGCAGCACCAGTGCCAGCAACATGAAGGACAAGGCAGCGCCAAACGGCCAATTGCGGGCGGTGCCAAACTGGTTCTGGATCAGGTTGCCTATCATCAGGCTCTTGCCACCGCCCAACAGCTCGGGGATGTAGTAGGAGCCGATGGCCGGGATGAACACCAACAGACAGCCGGCCACCATGCCAGGCATGGCCAGCGGCAGGATCACCCGCCGCAGCGCCTGCCAGCGGTTGGCACCCAGATCGAAAGCCGCTTCCACCAGCCGCCAGTCCATTTTTTCCAGACTGGTGTAGATGGGCAGCACCATGAAGGGCAGGAAGGAATAGACAAAGCCGATGGCCACCGCCGTGGGCGTGTACAGCACATCCAGCGCGCCCTGGCTTAGCCCCAGCGCCGACAGGCTACTGTCGATCAGCCCGCCATTGCGAAGCAGCAGCATCCAGGCGTAGGTACGCACCAGCAGGTTGGTCCAGAAGGGAATGGAGATCAGCAGGATCAGCCGCTGACGGGTCTTTTCCTCTTTCAGGGCGATATACAAGGCAGTTGGAAAGCCGATCAGCAGCGTGACGACCGTGGCAAAGCCAGCCAACAGGAAGGAGCGGCCGAAAATCTGCAGATAATCGCTGTTGAGGGTGAGGCTGTCGTCCAGATCGCGCTCGTACAGAAACTGCACATAAGCATCCAGACTCCATTCCTTCCAGCGCACGCCGCCATAGGTGTCCGGGGCCAGCACCGACATCCAGGCCATCAGCAGCATGGGCAACACCATGAACAGCAGCAGGGTCAGCGTGGTCGGCGTC
>JAFANL010000146.1 GCA_019232735.1 Aquitalea sp.
CCAGGAATACATAGGGATATTCCAGGCCCTTGGAGGCGTGCAAGGTGGACATTTTCACGGCATCCACTTCCCCTTCGTCACGCCCTTCCAGCATGGTGATCAGGGCGATGGTCTGTGACAGCTCGATCAGATTCTTGCCATCGGCCTCGCCCTTCTTTGCCAGCCAGGCCACCAGTTCCAGCACGTTTTTCCACTTGGTTTCGGCAATGCGCGGGCTGTCTTCACTGTCATACAGCCAGGCTTCATAGCCAATGGCCTTGACCAGTTCCATGGCCAGCTCGCCGGCGGGCTCGCGGGTGACGCGGTATTGCAGGCGATTGATGAATTCGCAGAACTGGCTGAGCGGTTCCAGCTGGGCGGCCTGTACCTGCACGCGGAAGCCGGGCTCGAAGGCGGTGGCAAACAGGCTTTTTCCGCACTGGCCGGCCCAGCCGCCCAGTTTCTCCAGCGTGCCGGCACCAACACCCCGTTTGGGCGTGGTAATGGCACGGATAAAGGCCGGGTCGTCGTCCGGATTGGTCAGCAGGCGCAGGTAGGCCAGCACGTCCTTGATTTCCGGTTTGTCGAAGAAGCTTTGCCCACCGGCCATCTGGTAGGGAATGCGCTGGTTGCGCAGTGCCTGTTCGAAAATACGAGCCTGGTAGTTGCCGCGGTAGAGGATGGCGTAATCCTTGAATTCGGTGCGGTATTCAAACTTGTGTGCCAGCAGCCGCTGTACCACCAGTTCCGCCTCGTGCTCCTCGTCCTTGCATTGCACCACATGGATGGGTTCGCCCAGGCCCAGTTCGCTCCATAGCTGTTTTTCAAACAGCTTGGGATTGTTGGAAATCACCGAGTTGGCCGCGCGCAGGATACGGGCGGTGGAGCGGTAGTTCTGCTCCAGCTTGATGATTTTCAGTTGTGGAAAATCCTGCTGCAGCAGGCGCAGGTTTTCCATATTGGCACCGCGCCAGGCATAGATGGACTGGTCGTCATCCCCCACCGCGGTGAACTGGCCGCGCACACCGGCCAGCAGCTTCACCATTTGGTACTGGCAGGTATTGGTGTCCTGGTATTCGTCGATCAGCAGATAGCGCAACTTGCCCTGCCATTTGAGCAGGATGTCCGGATGGGTCTTGAACAGTTGTACCGGCAGGCGGATCAGGTCATCAAAATCCACCGCCTGATAGGCCGTCAGCGTGTCCTGATAGGCCAGATAGGTGCGGGCGCAAATGCTTTCCCATTCTCCCTGCGCTTCTACCAGCATCTGGTCCGGCCCCTTGAGGTCGTTTTTCCACAGCGAGATCTGGCTTTGCACCTTGCGCACTTCATCCTTGTGCGTGCTCTTGAGGATGTCGGCGATGATCTTGCCGGCATCAAAAGCATCCAGAATGGAGAATTGCGGCTTGTAACCCAGTTGCGTGGCTTCTTGCCGCAGGATCTGCATGCCCAGTGAGTGGAAGGTGGACACGGTGATACCGCGGATTTCCTGGGCGGTCAGCAGTTTGCCCACCCGCTCCAGCATTTCGCGCGCGGCCTTGTTGGTAAAGGTGATGGCGGCAATGTGGCGGGCAGGAATATTCCCGTGGCGGATCAGGTGGGTGATCTTGAAGGTAATGACGCGGGTCTTGCCGGAACCGGCACCCGCCAGCACCAGCAGAGGGCCGTCAAGATGATGGATTGCTTCGCGTTGCGGCGGATTCAGCTGTGGTGCGGACATGGATGGAGTTCCGGCGGTGAGGCTGGGCCGTCGTGGCGCACAAGGCGGTTTCGGGCGGCGTAGCATCGTGGTAACCAAGGCCGTGCATTGTAGCATGCGGTATCATGAGACTATCCGCGGCCGGACGAAACGTGGCCTGCCGCATTGTCAGAGGTGAAGATGGCAACATACGCAATTGGCGATATCCAGGGCTGCTTCGGCCCCTTTCAGCAACTGCTGCGCCTGATCGATTTCAATCCCGGCAAGGACACATTGTGGTTGACGGGTGATCTGGTCAATCGTGGTCCGGAATCCCTGCAGGTGCTGCGCTGGGTGTTTCAGCAACAGGACCGGGTGCAGATCGTGCTGGGTAATCACGACCTGCATCTGCTGGCGGTGTCGGAAGGGTTTGGCAAGCTGCACCGCAGCGATACCGTGGACGATATCCTGAATGCGGCCGATGGCAAGGTGCTGCTGGACTGGCTGCGCTGCCAGCCGCTGATGATTGCGGAGCAAGGCCACGCGATGGTGCATGCCGGCCTGCTGCCGGAATGGAGCATAGACAGAGCCCTGCGTCTGGCCGAGGAAGTGGAAGATGGCCTGTCCGGTCCTTATTACCGCGACTTCCTGTCACGGCTGTATGGCAACAAGCCCACGCGCTGGTCGGACGAGCTCAAGGGGGCGGAGCGACTGCGTGTCATCGTCAATGCCATGACGCGCATGCGCTTCATCACGCGTGACGGGGAAATCGATCTGGCCTACAAGGGTGAGCGCGATGGCGCGCCGGCCAATCTGATTCCCTGGTTCGAGGCCAAGGGGCGGCGCAGCAGCCATACCCCCATCATCTGTGGTCACTGGTCGGCACTGGGCCTGTATCTGACCGAGGATATCCTCTCCATCGACAGCGGCTGCCTGTGGGGCGGCAGCCTTACTGCACTTCGACTTGAGGATCGACAGACGTTTGCGCTGCCGTGTCCGGCGTATCGGGAAGTGGCAGCTTGAGACCAAGGCTGACTTCACGGAACGCCCGTTCCGACAGGGCGAAGCGGGTCGTCAGCTCGCCTTCGCCCGCCTTCAGCGGCTGGCCATAGGTCAGCGCCACTTCCATGGCCGGTTGCGCCAGAATCAGCTTGATGCTCTGCCAGAAGGTGGTGTCGCCAGCATAGGCCGGTGCCGTGGTCAGGCTGCCATCCGGCAACTGGTAGCGCATGGAAACCGGCTGCACCGTGCTGCGCGAGGGCAGGGCGGCTTCAAACAAGGACGCCTTGAACGGCAGGATGCCGCTGCCATCCGAGGTGGTGGCTTCTGGAAACACGGCCATGCAACTGCCTTTACCCAGCGCCTCGGCCAGTAACTGGTTGACGCGGCTGGCGTCGCGGCGGTTGCTGCGGTCGATGAACAAGGTTCCGCCGGCATTCACCACCCAGCCAATCAGAGGCCAGGAGCGGATTTCGCGCTTGGCAACAAAGCGCGACACCGTGCAACTGCTGAGCACGAAAATATCCAGCCAGGACACATGGTTGGCCACCAGCAGGGTATTGGGCGGGTAAAAACCCGGATTCACGCCTTCAACACGGACGCTGATGCCCAGAATCTTCAGCAGATGGCCGGACCAGCGCCGGGTGACGACCGCACGTTCCGCCTGGGCCAGGCGTGGATAGCGGGTCGCAACAATGAAAATACCCAGGGCGATGTGGCAGACCAGACGCAGCAGGCGGCTGGCACGGGTGAAACAGGACGTAGTGGCAGGTGACTTCAAGGTGCGCGGCGCTTCATGTGCGTGATTGAATGATTTGCCACTCTAGCATGGCTGGCATAGCGGGCAATAGTAGGAACTCCTTTGACCCTGCCGTATCTGACGTATCGGGCTGCTGCAGATACGACACGGCTGTTCCTGGCGGTCGTAGACATAGTAGTCCTGCTGGAAGTAACCGGACTTGCCCTCGGTATTGACGAAATCACGCAATGTACTGCCGCCGGCCTCGATGGCCAGGGCCAGTACCCGCTTGATTTCGGCAGCCAGCCGCCGGCAGTCGTCCCGGCTCAGGTCGCGGGCGGCGCGTGTCGGGCAGATGCCGGCATGGAACAAGGACTCGTTGGCGTAGATATTGCCCACGCCCACCACCACGTGATTGTCCATGATGGCCAGCTTGATGGCCGAGCCACGGCGGGCGATGGCGGCGTGCAGGGCATCGCCGTCGAAGGCGTCCGACAATGGTTCCGGCCCCAGGTCTTGCAGCAGGGGGTGAAATTCCAGCGGGCCGACGTGCCAGAGCATGGCACCAAAGCGGCGCGGGTCGCGGTAGCGCAGGACATGGCTGCCCAATAGCAGATCGATGTGATCATGTTTTTGCGCCGGCGTATCGGCCGGGACATAACGCAGGCTGCCGGACATGCCCAGATGGATCAGCAGTGCACCGCTATCAAAATGAATGATCAGGTACTTGGCACGGCGCGTGACTGCGCGTACTGTCAAACCGGCAAGGATGGCATCCAGTTGCGGCGGTACCGGCCAGCGCAAGCGGGCTTCCCGCACGATGGCTCCCCGCAGCGTGGCACCATCCAGATAAGGGGCAACACCACGGCGGGTGGTTTCGACTTCGGGTAGTTCGGGCATGCCGCTATCGCTTTCAGGACAAGATTGACTAGATCAAATAACCGAGCGTGCTATTCTACGCGTTCAACCGGCACAGACTCCATGCGAATGAAACCGCTGAATCGACCTATTTCCCTGCTGTTGGTGCTGCTGCTGTCAGCCTGCACCACCTTGAAATCCCCTTTGCAGTCCGCGCAGTCCGCTTCTGGTAATGCCGAAGCCACTGACGACGAACCCTCAGCCCTTGCTGCCGATGAAAATGCCAACCTTCCCAAGTTGGACCTGACGCCGCAAATCGTTTACGGCGTGCTGGCCAGCGAGATTGCTGCCCAGCGTGGAGCGGCCAGCTCATCGGCCGTGACTTACCTGGACCTGGCGCGTCAGACCAAAGATCCGCGCATGGCCCAGCGTGCCGCTGAATTTGCCTTGTTCTCCGGGCAATTGAAAGAGGCTTCCGAAGCACTGGCCTTGTGGATGGAGCTGGACCCCAGCTCGCAGATCCCGCGCGAACAGCTGTTCATCACCATGTTGCGCACCGGCAAGCTGGCGGAAAGCCAGCCGCTGGTGGAAGAGCTGCTCAAGCGTGAACCGCAGCGTGCCGGCGATATCTTTGTCCAGTTGGCCCGGCTTACCGCACGCCAGTCGGACAATCAGGCAGCCTATGCCCTGGTCAACCGGCTGGCCAGTCGTTATCCCGATCTGCCCGAGGCCCGTTTTGCCGTGATCGCGGTGGCAGCCGAGAGCAATGACGAGGTCACCATCCAGCGTGAGTTCGACCGGCTGGCGCAGATTGCTCCCAAATGGGATCTGCCGGTGGCGTGGCAGACGGATCGCCTGCGCCGTATCAATCTGGAACAGGCCATCAGCTTTCTCAAGCACGAACTGGATCGTCGTCCCGATGCCGGGCTGGAGCTGCGCACCGCCTACCCGCGCCTGCTGGTCGGGGCCAAGCGCTTCCCCGAGGCCCGCAGCGCCTTTGAAGCCCTGCTCAAGCAAAACCCGGACAATCCGGAACTGCTCTACGCCACCGGCCTGTTGGCCTATCAGTTGCGCGATCTGAATACCGCCGATCAGCGCCTGACCGCCGCCTTGCAGCAGAAACACCCGGAAGTAGATTTCATCCGCTTCACGCTGGGGCAGGTCGCCGAAGACCGTCAGGACAAGGCTGCGGCGTATCGCTGGTATGACAGCGTGGGCAAGGGGCAGCAATATCTGCCGGCGCAAGCAAGACTGGCGGCACTGGAAGCCGCGGATGGTCGGCTGGATCAGGCCATGCAGCGGCTGGCACCGCTGGGCGAGGGCGAGCAGGAAAAAGTGCAGGTGGCCATGCAACAGGCCGAACTGGCACGCAATGCCAAGCGCTACGACCTGGCCTATCGCATTCTCAGCCAGGGGCTGGAACGCTGGCCGCGGGCACCGGAACTGTTGTATGACCGTGCACTGGTGGCCGATCAGCTCGGCAATCTGGGTGATGCCGAACGTGACCTCAAGGCACTGCTGAAAGAGAAACCGGATGATCCGCAGGCCCTCAATGCCCTGGGTTATACCCTGGCCAATCGCAGCAACCGGCATCAGGAAGCGCTGGGCTATATCGAGAAAGCCCTGAAAGCCGATCCGGACAATCCCATGATTCTGGACAGCATGGGCTGGGTGCTGTTCAAGCTGGGACGCAACGAGTCTGCACTCAGCTATCTGGAGCGTTCCTATGCCGCCATGCAAGACAGCGAAGTGGCCGCGCACCTTGGCGAGGTGATGTGGAAGCTGGGCCGCAAGCAGGAAGCACAGACCTTGCTGCGCAAGGCACTGGCGCAGGACCCGGCCAGCGACGTATTGCAGGATGCCGTCAAACGCTTTGCCCAGCCATGAGAAGCATACTGTGCAGCACCATGCTGGCCGGCAGCCTGCTGCTGGCCGGTTGTGCCAGCGAAATGCAATTCCGTCCGACTGCAGTTACCGCCACCACCCAGGATAAGCCATTCAATGTCAGCGGCCGCATCGCGGTGAACATGGATGGCAAGGGCTCGGTGGGGCAGTTCGACTGGAATCATAGCCCGGAGCGTGATCAGCTATCGGTGAATAGTCCACTGGGCACCACGGTGGCCCAGCTGCAGCGTGATGCCAGCGGTGTCAGCTTGCAGGCCGACGGCAAGCGCTGGCAGGCGGCCGATGTCGAGGCACTGACCTCCGATGTGCTGGGCTGGACCCTGCCGCTGGGCAATCTGGTGTGGTGGATACGCGGCCTGCCGGCACCGGGTACACCCTACCAGTTGGCGGCAGATGGCAGCCTGGAGCAGCAAGGCTGGACGATACGCTTTATCAGTGATGCCGATGCGCCCGGTCCCTATCCCAAGCGGGTGGAAATGCAGCGCGACAAGTTGTCGCTGCGCTTGCTGCCGCAAAGCTGGCATTAGCTGTTTTTTGTCATTTCAAGATTGTTATCCGGATCCATTCCCGTATGTCCCCACAATTCCATTCTTATCCGGCACCCGCCAAGCTTAATCTGCTACTGCACATTGTCGGCAAACGTGACGATGGCTACCACCTGCTGGAAACGGTGTTCCGTTTCATCGATTACAGCGACACGGTGGAATTGGCCGTGCGTGATGACGGCGTGATCGAATTGCTCAACCCGATCGAGGGTGTGGCTCCCGAGCAGGATCTCACCGTTCGTGCCGCCCGCTTGCTGCAACAGCGCAGTGCTTGCACGCTGGGCGCCAGCATCCGTCTGAGCAAACGCATCCCGATGGGGGGGGGCTTGGGGGGCGGAAGTTCGGATGCCGCCACTGTTTTGCTGGCGCTGAATCATTTGTGGCAGACAAATTATTCGCGCGAACAATTGATGCAATTGGGTTTGCAGCTGGGCGCAGACGTTCCGGTGTTTATTTTCGGCAAGAATGCGCTGGCTACCGGAATTGGTGAAAAACTGAATGAAATCAAGCTGAAACCGGCGTGGTATGTTGTAATTCACCCCGGGGTACATGTACCAACTGCAGAAATATTTAAGAAATTTGCAGGAAGGGTGTTGACAGAGGAAGGCCGCATCAGCATAATGCGAATCCTCGAAACAACGCAGCAACGACGAAACGCGCTGCAGCAAGTTGTTTCGGAGATGTACCCGGCGGTGAATGAAGTACTGAGCGAGTTGAAAAAATATGGTTCGCCGCTGATGACTGGTTCTGGAGCTTGTGTGTTCCTTGAGTGCCAGTCAGAGGAAGAAGCCGATAAAGTTTATCAGGCAATGTCCGGAAAGTATAAGGGATTTGTTGCAAAAGGGCTGAATAGCCACCCCTTATTGGACATTGTTTAAAAGTTTATTGGGGAGTCGCCAAGTGGTAAGGCACCGGATTTTGATTCCGGCATTCGTAGGTTCGATCCCTACCTCCCCAGCCAAGACTTTCTCTCAATAGAGAGAGCATGAAAAAAGCGTGTAAGAATCCCTTACACGCTTTTTCTTTATCCTGCTAAGGCAAATGGAATCATGGCGTCATACGACAGTTTGATGGTATTTACCGGGACCGCTAACCCGGAACTCGCTCAAAACGTGGTCAAGCATCTGGACATCTCCCTCGGTCGTGCCGATGTGGGCAAGTTCAGCGATGGCGAAGTCGCCGTTGAACTGCTGGAAAATGTCCGTGGCCGCGATGTGTTCATCCTGCAATCCACCTGCGCGCCCACCAATGACAATCTGATGGAAATCCTGACCATGGCCGATGCGCTCAAGCGCGCCTCTGCTGGCCGGATTACCGCAGCCATTCCCTACTTTGGCTACGCCCGTCAGGACCGTCGTCCGCGTTCCGCCCGTGTACCGATTTCCGCCAAGCTGGTCGCCAATATGCTGACCAGCGCCGGTATCGACCGTGTGCTGACCGTCGACCTGCACGCCGACCAGATCCAGGGTTTCTTCGATATCCCGGTGGATAACGTCTACGCTACCCCGGTATTGCTGAAGGACATCCGCTCCCAGCGCATCGACGACCTGATCGTGGTCAGCCCGGACGTGGGCGGTGTGGTACGTGCCCGTGCCATGGCCAAGGCGCTGAATACCGATCTGGCCATCATCGACAAGCGTCGTCCCAAGGCCAATGTGGCCGAGGTGATGAACATCATCGGTGATGTATCCGGTCGTACCTGTCTGATCGTGGATGACATGATCGACACCGCCAACACCCTGTGCAAGGCGGCTTCCGCGCTGAAAGAGCGTGGCGCCCAGCGCGTGCTGGCCTATGCCACCCATGCGATTTTCTCCGGCCAGGCCGTGGATCGCATCAAGAATTCCGACATCGACATGGTCGTTGTCACCGACACCATTCCGTTGACTGCACAGGCCCTGGCCTGCCCGAACATCCGGGTTGCCAGCATCGCCGGCCTGCTGGCCGAAACGCTGCGCCGCATCAACAACGAGGAATCGGTGTCCTACCTCTTCAATGAGGAACTGGTTTCGTCGGGCGCTTGCCTGCCGTAACATCAGGCCCGCTGGTCGCGGCGGGGCTGGTGCCTTCAACTTGAAATACTGGAGCTTTACATGTCTTATGAACTGATCGCCGCCAAGCGCGAAGAGATGGGTACTGGTGCGAGCCGCCGCCTGCGTCACGCTGGCAAACTGCCGGCCGTGGTATACGGCAACGGCGCTGCTGAGTCCATCGTTCTGGACCACAACACTGTTTTCTACGCGCTGAAGGAAGAAGCTTTCCATTCCGCCATTCTGGATCTGGTCATCGACGGTCAGAAGCAAGCCGTCATCCTGCGTGACTTCCAGAACCACCCGTACAAACAGCAAGTGATGCACATCGACTTCCAACGTGTAGACCTGAGCCAGAAGGTACACGTGAAGATCCAGCTGCACTTCGTTAACGCCGACGTATCCGAAGCTGTGAAGCTGCAAGGTGCCAAGATCAGCCACATCATCAATGAAGTGGAAGTTCGTGCACTGCCGGCCGACCTGCCGAAGTTCATCGAAGTTGACCTGTCCTCCATCAAGGTAGGCGAAGCTGTACACCTGTCCGACCTGAAACTGCCGGCCGGCGTGGAAATCACCGCTCTGGTACGTGGCGAAGACGCCGCTATCGCTCTGGCCAACGCCTAAGCGCTAGTGCTTGTCTGACAAGGGCTCGTTGTGAGGCTTCGGCCCGCAGCGAGCCTTTTTACTGGAAAAACCGATCATGTCTTCCATTCGCATGATTGTCGGCCTGGGCAATCCGGGCCCGGACTATGAAAAGACCCGCCACAATGCCGGTTTCTGGCTGGTGGACGAGTTGTGCTGGAAATACAAGGGTAACTGGCGTACCGAAGGCAAGTTCCATGGCGATGTTGCCCGGGTCCAGATCGAAGGGCAGGATATCTGGCTGCTCAAGCCGATGACCTTCATGAATCTGTCCGGACAAGCCGTGCTGGCATTGGCCCACTTCTACAAGATTTTGCCGGACCAGATCCTGGTGGTGCATGACGAGCTGGATCTGCCCCCTGGCACGGCCCGCCTCAAGCAAGGCGGCGGCCACGGTGGTCATAATGGCCTGAAAGACATTGCCGCGCGGCTGAGTTCACCGGCCTTCTGGCGCTTGCGTCTGGGTATCGGCCACCCGGGTGACCGCAACGAAGTGGCCAACTTTGTCCTGAAAAAACCGCGTGCGGAAGAGCAGAGCGCCATCGATGACGCCGTGCTCAAGTCATTGAGCTATCTGCCTCTGGCCATCAGCGACAAGATGGCGATGGCAATGAAAGAGCTGCATACTGCAGCCAAATGATTCCCTGGGCCGCTTGTAGCGGCTCGCAAGATTGTGAACCGATTTCAAGGAATGCTGACATGAGTCTGAAGTGCGGTATTGTTGGCCTGCCCAATGTTGGCAAGTCCACCCTGTTCAACGCCCTGACCAAGGCCGGTATCGAAGCCGCCAATTATCCGTTCTGCACCATCGAGCCCAATGTCGGCATCGTGGAAGTGCCGGATCCGCGTCTGGCCGAACTGGCCAAGATCATCAACCCGCAAAAGATCCAGCCCGCCATCGTCGAGTTTGTCGACATCGCCGGCCTGGTCGCGGGTGCCTCCAAGGGCGAAGGTCTGGGTAACCAGTTCCTGGCCAACATCCGTGAAACCGACGCCATCGTCAATGTGGTGCGTTGCTTCAACGACGACAATATCGTCCACGTTGCCGGCAAGGTCGACCCGCTGGCCGATATCGAAACCATTCTGACCGAACTGGCGCTGGCCGACCTGTCGGCCGTGGAAAAAGCCATTACCCGCGAAGGCAAGAAGGCCAAGTCCGGCGACAAGGACGCACGTGCACTGATCGCCGTGCTGGAACAGCTGGTGCCGCATCTGAACGAAGGCAAGCCGGCCCGCTCGCTCGGCCTGTCCGAAGAAGACAA
This sequence comes from Aquitalea sp., assembly GCA_019232735.1. Lineage (GTDB taxonomy): Bacteria > Pseudomonadota > Gammaproteobacteria > Burkholderiales > Chromobacteriaceae > Aquitalea. The sequence continues at coordinate 10,638 of JAFANL010000146.1, forward strand.
GGCCTTGATCAAGCCGCTGTGTCTGCTCACCATCAAGCCGGCCATGTATGTGGCCAACGTGGCAGAAGACGGTTTCAGCAATAATCCGCTGCTGGCCCGCGTGGAAGAATACGCTGCCAAGGAAGGCGCACCGGTGGTGGCACTGTGTGCGGCCATTGAATCGGAAATTGCCGAACTGGATGACGCCGACAAGGCTGAATTCCTGGAAACCCTGGGCCTGGAAGAGCCGGGTCTGGATCGCCTGATCCGTGCCGGCTACAAGCTGCTGGGCCTGCAAACCTACTTCACCGCCGGTGTGAAGGAAGTCCGCGCCTGGACCATCCATGTTGGCGACACCGCCCCGCAGGCCGCCGGTGTGATTCACACCGACTTCGAACGCGGCTTCATCCGTGCGCAAACCATCGCCTACGCCGACTTTATCGCCCTGGGCGGTGAAGCCAAGGCTAAGGAAGCGGGCAAGATGCGCGCCGAAGGCAAGGAATATGTGGTGCAAGATGGCGATGTGATGAACTTCCTGTTTAACGTCTAAGCCTATCGTTCGGCTTGAGCCTGACAAGAAGAGGCCCGAAACATCAGTGTTTCGGGCTTTTTTGTATTGTCATGTCCGGGGCTGGCGCCGCCAGCATCAGTGATTGGCGCACCTCATGATGGCGCGATCACTGCTAAGGCTCAGGCAGTGCCTGAGATCGACCTGTGGGCCTGGCAGCTTATTGCTGTGCGCTGCCGCTGGGGTCTTCTCCCCGGCCTCTGGTGCTGCAGCCATGTTGGCGGCTGGGAGAGCCGGAGCCTGAGTCGCAGGCGGGCTTGCCGGAGGAGGTGGTGTCACCATGGCCTGAGGCGATGCCTGGCTTGCCGGAGCCGTGATGAGCGGTGCCGTGATTGGCGGCGTTGCCGGGGCTGGAACAGGGCTTGTTGCTGCCGGGGGCTGGGCTGTGTTCATGCCTGCCAGGGCCGCAGGCAGGCTGCTGACTGGCTGGCCGTTAGCCTTGACCCCGTTACTGTCGATTTGCAGGCTGGTACTGATGGTCTTGCCATCGTCCTTGATCAGCCCCCGGCTTTGCCACTGAGCCAGCATGGCATCGGCGCTGGCCCTTGCCTGGGCCATCTGCTCCGCACTGCCATTTCTGGGCAGCAAGGTATCCAGCAAGCCGCGTTCCACCGACAGCCCTGCTTTCAGGGTGCTTCTGCGCTGGCCTTGTGCCGCCAGCCAGGCCGGGGTGATCTCTGCCGGCTTGAGTCCAGAACCATCGAAACCAAAGAAGAAGTTGCCCTGGATACTGCCCTGCGGCATGTGAACCGACAGGCGTTCCAGATCGAAGGATGGCGACTGGGCAAGAAAACTGCCCATATGTTTGTAGAGCAGTGCCATCGACTGTTGTTGCATGGCGGCCGGATTGCTGCGCAGGTCCGCATGGTTGCCCAGTGCCATGGCTTCGGTTTGCCAGGCGGTGAATGCCTGCTTGTTCAGATTCCGGTAGCTGAAATCGATATGGATATTGTCCGGATTCAACTCGGGCAAGCCTGGCAGGGTGAGTTTGAGTGTGTTCAGGTGAGTGCGGTAACTGATGTCGAAGTTACCTCCCTTGTCGCTGATATTGATATCCAGCTGTGACGGGCCAAAGCGGGCCAAAGGGGTCGCACCGGCTTGCAGGCTGGCCTCGCCAAATTGTTGGCTGGTTTGTGAGGCCCAGGCGGTATCGGGGCTACTGAAGGCGGCCAGGCTGCCATTGAGCTTGAGGTCGTTGATACGCAGTGCCAGACCCGTGCCGCCCGCTGCTGCAAGCTGGTAGTTGACGCTGGGCAGGCTCAGCGCATAGCTGACTGGTTGGCCTTCATGGGTTTGGGCCTGGCCTTCAATGCTGAAGGTCAGCGTGCCGCTGCCATTGCCCAGGGTGATGTCACGTCCGGAAATATGGCTGTCATTAGTGCCGTCAGTACGTCGAATGGTGGTGATGGTCAGTGGCAGCGGAGTACCGGGCTTGCCTTGCTCATCCAGCGGGCTCAGCGTGGTTTCGGTTTGCGACCAGCGGATGAAGGGCAGGGGAAGCTGGTTGATCCGGTAATCAACTTGCAGATGCTGCAGCTGATTGCCCAGTGGCAGCGTGAGTTGTGCCCTGGCCGTGGAGCTGAACCAGCCACGATCAAACTGCTGCAGGCTGAGCAGCTTGCCGGCCGTGCTGTTGGCCAGCAAGGCAAAATCATTACGCATCTTGTCTTCGGTACGCATGCCGACGATGCCAGGGGCAATGCCAAACCATGCAGCGACGGCCAGTGCCAGCGTTGCTGCTACTGCCTTGATTGCCTTCATATCCTCTCCTTGCCACACTCAAGGTCACAACCTGCATTCAAATATGCAGTCAGACTAGCAGGGCGGCGTGCGGGCGACCACCCTGGCAGCAGGATGTTTTTCAATATGCAAGCAAAAATGAGTACTGTGCAGCTTGCGCTGCATGACTGCGTGGGCTGGAAAGTCCGGGATGAAATGCGTGGTGACCGTTACCAATGGCTTATTTAATTTTCATGTAAAAATAAATAAGTATTGTCTGCTGCCTTATTTATTGCGAAAGCAGAGAGCAACTCTGCCGGCGATGTTGATGCGGCAGGGTTTGGCATATTCACAGTGTGCCGTCGCCAAGAGCAGGGGTGCAAAACGCCGCAGTGTAGGCGATATCCCGGCTATTGCCCCGGCTCGCGCCACTGACCATGGCGGTGGTGAGCAGCTTTTGTGGTGTATCCACAATCAATAGCTGCAGACGGTGGGCTTTCAGACCTTTGTGCAGCAACTTGCTGGCAAACTGGTTGGCAAGAGCGCCCCCTACACCAACACCTTGTACCTTGATACTGAGCGAGGGGACTTTTCGCATCGATGTCAGCACAGCTTGTTCCAGCGGGCTGAAATCATACAAGCGGCTGACCGCTTTGGCATTCCATGCGGCATTCTCCCCGGATTGGGGGAAAAAGACCTGCATCTCCAGCGTATCGGTGCGTATCCCGGTTGCCACCAGTGCGCCGGAGTCCGGGGCCTTGTAAATGCCATGCTGCATGCGAGGCATGATGTCCAGCGGCCGGTACTTCGCGGCCAGGTCCTGATCCCGATCCAGAAACAGGCCTTCGCCCCCCATGGTGTAGTAGTTGAGCGCCACCGCCCAGCGCAGTGGTGAGTTCTGCCTGCTCGGATTCACACAGGCGCGAGTCTCGGGCTCGGTAGAGGAGGGTTCTGGTGCTGCATGTAATGTCTGGCTCAGAATAATAGTTAAACAGATAAAAAAATATTTTAATTTAATCAAAATTAAGCACCCACTATTTTAAATGCCAAAAGCATTAACTGAACGGGCGAATATACGTGCAGATGTGCTCAAAATCAAACAGTAGCATGCCATTGGATGATGGATCAGAAATATCCAGGGTCAATGGCTTTGTTATGTGCCGGGATGTAAGGAATTGATACCCGAATTATCACTGCGGCTTGCCGCCGTTCTTGTGTGTTGGTTTTTCTGTTGGCACCGCAGCGTGTTTGTCCGCTTGTGTGGTCGTTGGGAGAACTCGGCTGTTGATAATGGTTGAAGGATTTCTTGTTTCAAGTCGCACTGGGTTCCTGCTCGCGGGGCATTCTTGTTGCCCAAGATAAACACGGTGCGGGAAATCCCCGGTGTCTTTATCTGCTATTCCATGCAAAATATGCCTGATTGATGACGAATTTGTGGTTAGGAGTCTTAATGTTCATGTCTTCGTTGCCCCCCTCCCTGTTGCTGCTGATCACCCTGGCCGGGCTGTACGCCGGCATCCAGAACGCACTGGCTGGTGGTGGCTCCTTTATTACCTTCCCGGCCTTGTTGCTGGCC
>JAFANL010000159.1 GCA_019232735.1 Aquitalea sp.
CGGTGCAGCGCGGGCTGCATCGCGAATGGCTGCATGTCTACGACTTATGGCTCAGCGGCAGCGAGCAACCCTGTAATCAGGATGGCGAAGTGGCCGAGCATGTCTGTCTGTCATTGGGCGAGGTCGAGGAGCTGCTGGTCGCCGAGCGCTTTATGATTGATGCTGCCCTGGTGGCAATCGACTGCCTGTACCGGCTGGGCTACTGGCAGCAACGGGGCGACGAGATCGCGGCGGCCATGGCCGCAGTACGTCACCCGCTGGGATATGCCATTCATGCCGTTGGCTGAGCATCCTGCCTGGTGATTGGCGGTTTGGTTTGAAGTATTTCCTGAGGCCCGGCACTGCCGGGCCTTGCTACATCTACAGTACAAACAGGGAATACCGCGCTGGCGGTGTGATCTTGCTTCCCCCTCGATTCCTCCTCACATCCACTTCTGGCCACGCGCCGCTTCGCCAGAACGCAAGCTGCCGGGATTGCCAGCAGATGGCCTGTTGCCGCAAGAGTTTTCTCCATCTGATGGAATTTCTGGCATGATTAGGCAAATTTTCTCCTATCCCTGACAAACCCGGCAGAGACAAAAAAGTGTACCGACTGCGTTTGATTTCGCGTGATTTCGGCATTGATGACAGCGGCCCCTGGCATAGCACCCATGATCAGGCGCGCAAGGCTGCCAAGCTGATGTACCTGATTTACCATAAGCAAATCCGTGTCGAAATCCACCGGGTGGTAGACCTGCGTACTCGCAAGACAGAGCGGGTGGAAGAGTTTCCCTGACGTTACTCCCATCCTTTCAGCCGGTTGCCTTCTGCTTATCCCTGTTTGCTCCTTGTTTGTCTGCCTCCATCTTGTTATTTCTTGCGACATTCCTTCCGCTTTAATTTGAAAAAACCACTTTTTTAGCCGGATTTGCTCTAGCCCGCCATTTTGACCTTACGCTCCAGAATGGTATTTGCTAGAAAAGTACTATTGCTCTCTTCATCTGCATGGCAGCGTTATTGTCCATCGCATGCCCTGAATGTTCCGCTTTCCTGCATACAAGGCTAATGTGGGCTGCGCAGCGCGCAGGCAGGAAGCGGCTTGTGTTCAATCTCCGGATGTGGAAAATCCATGCGCCTATTTTTGCTGCTGTTCTTTGTGTTGTGCGAAGGGTTTTCCTCTGTTGCCACCGCGGCCTCCTTGCCCGCTGGCCGCCTGCATGTGCAGGCGCAGCCTATCGATGTCTCCACTGCACCGGTACTGACTGAGAACGATGTTTTGTGGCTACGGAACAAGCAGCACCTGCGCCTGGGGGTAGTGCAGGATTTGCCGCCTTTTGACATCAGCTATTCCAGCACTTCGTTTCAAGGCCTGACTGCCGATGTTCTGGGGCTGATCAGCAGCAAGCTGGGCTTGCAAGCCGAGGTTTATCAATACCCCAATCGGCAGCAGGCCTTGAAGGCGCTGGCACAGGGTGAAATCGATCTGCTCAGTCCGTTGACACCCCTGCAGCAGCAAGAAGGCAAGCAGCTGGCAAGCAAGCCGTATTTCACCAGCCTGCCGGTCATGGTGGGCTATGCCATACCCGATCCACATCGAGTGAAAGTGGGCTTGCAGCGCGAGATCTATCCGGCCTCTCTGGTCCGGGAACGTTATCCGGAGGCCGAGTTGAGTTATTTCAACTCGGTCTCGGAAGGGCTGGCGGCGCTGGAATCGCACCAGATCGACCTGTATCTGGATGATGCAACGGCCATCAACTACATGGCCAATCAGGATCTGGTGGATGACCTGAAAGTCATCGACCGGCTCAAGGGAAGCAATGGCTGGGCCTTTGCCATGCCGGAGGGGCAAGCGCGTTTGCAGAAGCTGGTGAACGCTGCTTTGGCCCTGACGCAGGAAAAGCAGCACCAGCAACTGATTCAGCGCTGGAGTGGTGGCGCCCTGCTGCTGCAGCCGCATGCTTTCCCGATCAATTTCACGGCCGAGGAGCAAGGCTGGCTCAAGCAACATCCGGTATTGCGGGTGGTCGCTGGACACAGCTTTGCCCCGGTTTCCTTTTTTGACGATCAGGGCGTATGGCGTGGTGCCAGTGCCGAGCTGATGGAGCTGATTGCCCAGCGTATCGGTGTGAAGCTGGAGGTGCGCAAATCCCATTCACTGGAAAACATGCTGGAGATCATGCGGCGGGGCGAGGCGGACCTGACCACTCTGCCGGTGCGTATGGCAGGCACGGGCAACAAGCTGCTGTTTACCGATCCGGTGACCTATCTTTCCTACAACCTGGTGGTGCGGGTGAATACCGATCCTCCACAGGGCGTTGCTGACTTGCGTAACAAGGTGGTGGCGGTCAACCGTGGCATGGGCGAGGACCTGGAGTGGGGCAAGATGCTGCCCGGCGTGATTTTCAAGGAAGCGAACAATCCGATTTCAGCCTTCGACATGGTGGAAAACGGCAAGGCCGACATGGCGATGGTGGCTACCATGAACAGCCGCTATTACCTGCCGCTGCTGTTCAATGGCAAGCTGCGTGAAGCCAATATCACGGGTATTCCGGACAATATGCTGGCGCTGGCGGTACCGGAAGACCGGCGTATTCTGCAGGCCATCCTCAACAAGGCCCTGCAGAGCATCGGCCCGGAAAGCATAGATAATCTGTTCAATGAACGCTGGCGTACCAATATTGGAGCCAGCAATCAGAGCTGGTATGACTACAGCCTGGGTCTGATTTATCTGGTCTCAGCAGTGGCCAGCTTGCTGCTGCTGGTGTCCCTGGCGTGGAACAGCCGCCTGCGCAAGCAGATCGCCAAGCGACAATCGGCAGAAAAGGCACTGAGCGATCAGCTGAATTTCATGACCACGCTGATCGACGTGACACCCTATCCGGTCTATGTGCTGGACCGGAAAAAGCAGCTGCTAAGCTGCAATGAACATTATCTGCAGGCCTTGTCGTTGACGCGTGAAGAGGCCATGGGGCATCGCGACAATATCGGCAGCATCATCGACCTTGACGATACAACGCGTTCCACCTTGGCTCAGGATTACCAGCTGGCCATCGAGTATGGCGTACCCATCCAGCGTGACCGAGAGGTCATGCTCAACAAGCAGCATGTTTCCGCCTTTCACTGGATCCAGCCGTTTCGCGATACCGAAGGCGTAATCCGGGGGGTGATCTGTGGCTGGATCGACATCAGCGAACGCCGCCAGTTAATCGAGGAACTGCAGGCCGCCAAGGAGCAGGCCGACAATGCCAGCCAGGCCAAGACCACCTTCCTGGCCACCATGAGCCACGAAATCCGCACCCCGATGAGCGCGGTGATCGGCATGCTGGAACTGGCGCTACATCAGGCCGAGCATGGCGTGGTGGACCAGCCGTCCTTGCAAGTGGCCTATGACTCTGCCCAGGGCCTGCTGGGGCTGATTGGCGATATCCTGGACATCGTGCGCATCGAATCCGGCCACCTCAGCCTGCATCCCGAGCCTGCCAATCTGTGGCAGCAGGCTAATTCGGTGGTACGCATTTTTGATGGTCTGGCCCGCCAAAAACAGCTGGGCCTGTTTCTGGACATCGACCCGCCAGCGCCCGGGCCATGGCAGGTGATGCTGGACCCGCTGCGCTTCAAGCAGATTCTCTCCAACCTGCTCAGCAATGCCATCAAGTTTACGGCCCAGGGCAGCATTACCGTGCGGGTGCGGCAAAGCCAGCTGCCCGACCAGATGCTGTTGGTGCAGATCCGGGTGACGGATACCGGGATCGGCATTTCACCGGAGGACCAGCAACGCCTGTTCCGTCCCTTTGGCCAGGTGCCGGGCTCTCAGCGCAATGTTCAAAGCGGCACCGGTCTGGGGCTGGTGATCAGTCGTACCCTGTGTGAAATGATGCAAGGCTCGCTGACCCTGCACAGCCGTCCGTATGAGGGCACCCAGCTGGAGATTGAGTTGCGTTTGCCCGTTGCAGAACAGCCTTATGTCGAGCAGGTAGCCGCCGTTGTCCAGTCTCCACCCGCAGTGCCGGATTCGCTGCAGCTGCGTGTGCTGGTGGTGGATGACAATGCCGCCAACCGCTTGCTGTTATCGCAACAGCTGCGCTATCTGGGTCATCACACCACCGTGGCGGCGCATGGCCGCGAGGGGCTGATGCTTTGGCAGCAAGGGCAGTTCGACGTGGTGTTTACCGATTGCAATATGCCGGAAATGAATGGCTATCAGCTGGCACAGGCAATACGTCAGCAAGAGGAAAGGGAACAGAGCAGCCCGATACTGTTACTGGGCTTTACTGCCAATGCCCTGCCGGATGAGCGGGACCGTTGCCTGGCGGCCGGCATGGATGATTGCCTGTTCAAGCCGGTCAGCCTGTCTGGTTTGCGTGCCTGCCTGCGGCAACATACGCCAGGTCGTTTTATTGAGTCGGATCATGCAGAGCCGCGCGGCGAGGAGAGAGAGGATTACAGCCTGGAGGAGCTATCCTTCATGGAGCCGGAACAATTACAGCAACTGCTGGAGCATCTGCTGCAGGGCTTGCAGGACGACATGGCTGCGTTGCAGTCCCTAGCGGCTCTGGGAAATGGCGAGGGTGTGGGACGGGTAGCACACCAGATCAAGGGAGCGGCCCGCATCATCAATGCCCGGCGAGTGATTGACGGCTGCCAGGCGGTGGAAGAATATTGCCGCCAGCATGCCAAGATCACGGCACAACAGGATGTGTTGCAGACTCTGCATGATGCTGTTGAGGCGTTGCAGCGGATGCTGCTAGAAGAACTGGGACGAGATCATATTAGCTAGGACGAGGATGGGTCTGGATAAGCGAGATGGCATGCCAGGCAAAGACACCCCTTGGTCCATGGTATTGATAGAAATTATCATTTAGACTTGCGTCACTGATTTTTCATTTCGGGATATGTATACGGGCGATCGTGTCAATTCTGACCGTTACCGGCTGGCCTGCCGGCCAAGTTTGCTTACTGTGTCGGAAGGGCTGGTGCGGTCCGAGACGCGGGATGGCGGCAGGACGTGTCGCCCACTCTTAAAATTCAATTGCTGGAAGGATGGTGTCTATGCAAGGTAAACAAAACATTATTGATCTGCTCAACACCCTGTTGGCCGGAGAGTTGACCGCGGTTGACCAGTATCTGCTGCATGGCGAAATGTATGCTGATATGGGGTTGAACAAGCTGGCGGAAAAGGCGCTGCATGAGTCGGCGCACGAACGGGAACATGCCAAGGCCATCATCCAGCGCATCCTGTTCCTGGAAGGCAAGCCGGACCTGAGCACGCGGGAAGCATTGCAGATTGGCAGCAATGTGACCGAAATGCTCAAGTCCGACCTCGCCGTGGAGTACAAGGTGACGCGCGAACTGAAAAAGGCCATCGCCCTGTGCGAGCAGGAAGAAGACTATGTCAGCCGCGAAATGTTGGTGGTACAGCTGGATGACACGGAAATGGACCATGCCTATTTCCTGGAAAAACAGCTGCGGCTGATTGAGCTGACCGGCCTGGCCAATTACCTGCAAAGCCAGATGGCGTAAGGACGACAGACATGAAAGCCGACAAATCCATCATCAAGCTGCTCAATCACGTGCTGCGCAATGAGCTGACCGCCATCAACCAGTATTTCCTGCATGCGCGCATGTTCCGCAACTGGGGTCTGGAACGTCTCAACGATTATCAGTACAAGCAATCCATTCGTGTGATGAAGGAAGCGGATGAGCTGATCGAACGCATCCTGTTTCTGGAAGGCCTGCCTAATCTGCAAGACCTGGGCAAGCTGCATATCGGTGAAAACGTGGAGGAGTGTCTGCAAAGCGACCTGCGTTACGAAACCGAAGTACAGCGTCCGCTGCTGCTGGAAGGCATCGCCCATTGCGAAGAAAAGCAGGATTATGTCAGTCGCGAATTGTTGCAGGAGCTGCTGGAACACTGCGAAGCCACCATCGACTGGCTGGAAACCCAGCACAGTCTGATCCGCGACGTTAGCCTAGCCAACTACCTGCAAAGCCAGATCCAGTCCTGATATGCCGGCTTCCCCTACTGCGTGCGGTAGGAAACAGGGAGCACATCCAACCCCCTCCCAGCTTCTGTGGCTGCGAGGGGGTTGTGCCTTCTACTCCAGGGCAGAAGGCTAGCGGCTGTCGCTACGGTTGTCGACTTCAGCAATAAGTCGTCACCACGTGCGCGAATCTTGGTATGGCTAGAGGGAGAGAATGTGACAGGTGGGTAAGCTGTCTACTCATCAGAATTGGCAAGTTGCAGGTTTCCAAATCTGCAGGGGGCAGCTTCCGTGTCGGCCAAGGGAGCTATGCTCAGATCAGGCTGATCCGTTCATTCCCTTTAATGACATTCCGTTCATGCTGGGCATCATCCAGTTGTTGGTAGATATCGCGCAAAATGGTTTCCATCAGCTGAAGCTTCGACTTCTCCGTGGCGCTTGCTACCAGCCCTGCAATTTCCTTGGCGAGCAGAATGGCGATTTGTACTTCCCCTTGTGCAATTTGCAGCGAATTCTTGTTTTGTAGCCCCATGGTGATTGGTCACTGCAAATGTTAATTGCATATTTTATCACCGATGTCATGGGTGTGCAGTAGTCCGTGTTGAGGGGACTGTTTTGATTGCGTTCAAGGCTGAGAGCAGTTTTGCAAGGCGAGCAGATGCCAAAGCGAGATCGGAAGTCTGCAGTGATAGCTTGATACAACAGGGTTTGGAGTCTAGAAGACGGGTGATGCGCGAAGAAATCCTGAAGCGGATGAAGAAATTATCGCCAGAGTCGGGGTACTTCTTGGAGGTAGGTACACGTTTAGGTACACAAACAGGTACACAAAGTGTCTTGGTAATGCGAGACTTAGATTTGTATGCTGCATCTAAGTTGTTGATATTATTGGCGCACCCGACAGGGATCGAACCTGTGACATTCAGCTTCGGAAACTGAGTTTTATTTGCCTGAAGAGATCCGGCATTGTTTTTTATGCATTTCTACATCATTGAATATAAATAATAATTTCTTATTTATTGTCCAGTGACATCCAGGGGCGTACTATACGAGCCATGAATACGTGGTCCCCCAGGAGGTCCTCCGGAGTCCCCCGGTTGGTCCCCCAGAGTCCAACAGTCTGGAGTGAGAAATGCCTCGTGATTTGTTGACTGAAACCAAGATTAGCAAGGGAGCCAAGCCTAAGGAAAAAGAGTACCTCCTTGGGGATGGTGATGGCCTTTTTCTGCGTGTCCGTCCGACGGGGGCAAAAGACTGGCTGTTCAAATATAAGTCTCCTACCGGGATAAAAAAAATTGGGCTTGGTAGCTACCCTGACAGAACGTTGGCTT
>JAFANL010000174.1 GCA_019232735.1 Aquitalea sp.
ACTGCAGCCGGGGCTGCTCCGTACCGCACACGGCAGTGTCAAGGCGCGCTGGCTGGTACCGGCGGTGGAAGGCTATGCCGCCACGCTGTCGCCACTCTCGCGCTACCAATTGCCGGTGCAGAGCCTGATCATCGCCACCGAGCCGCTATCCGATGCCTTGTGGGAGGAGATCGGCCTGCGTCATGGCGAGGCCTTCAGCGAAAACAGCCGTCAGGTCAGCTATGGCCAGCGTACCGCTGACAACCGGCTGGTGTTTGGTGCCCGTGGCGGCTACCGCTTTGGTGGCCAACTGCGGCAGGACTTCACCCTGACGCCGGACGAAATCGACCTGCGCCGCCAGTTGATGGTGGAGCTGTTTCCCATGCTGCAGCAGGCGCGTATCAGCCACGGCTGGGGTGGGAATCTGGGCGTGGCACGGCGTTTCCAGCCGCATATGCTGTGTGATGCCGCCCAGGGCATGGCCTGGGCCGGTGGCTATGGTGGCGAGGGGGTGGGCGCCAGCAATCTGGGCGGCCGCACCGTGGCCGACCTGATTCTGGGGCGCGACACGCTGCTCACCCGTCAGCCCTGGGTGCGTCAGCCTGGCAGCCTGAGCCGCTGGGAGCCGGAACCGCTGCGCTGGCTGGGCTACAACGCCATCATCCGCAGCTTCAGCTGGGAAGACCGCACGCTGAACAATCCCGCCAGCCCGGCATGGAAGCGCCAGCTGGCATGGCGGCTGGCTGATTTCATGGAAAGCCGGATGCAGTAAGCCGGCCCGTCCGGTTTCATTTTTTCTGATGCAGGAGATCATCATGTCGATTACCCATCTGCCGCATGGCGGCGCCCTCTCCTTGTCCGCACCGGTACCGGTGGCAGTACCCTTGGGCGAGCCGGTGGCGGCCACCCGCGTGCATGCCGTGGAACGCCCGGACGGGGTGGAAACGGGAGTATGGGAGTGCAGCCCGGGGCGCTGGCGGCGCCAGATCATGCAGGCCGAGTTCTGCCATTTCACCCAGGGCCGCTGCCGTTTCATTCCGGATCAGGGCGCGGCCATCGACATTGCCGCCGGTGACGCCTTGTACTTTCCCGCCAATAGCGGCGGGGTGTGGGAAGTGGCGGAAACCGTGCGCAAGACTTATGTGTTACTGCCAGGTTAAATCCGGGCCTCAAGGGGCAAACTAATGACCATGGTATAGACGTGGCAAGTACCCTGCCATAAACTGGCGGCTCTGCCCTGATGACAGCTTGTTGACAAGCTGAACGCCGTGCCATGACCCCAGCCGACCAGCCTATCATTCCGCCACGCCAGCGCTGGCGAGTGAGCATCCCCAAGGCGTTGTGGCCGGAGTTTGAAGACTATATCCGACAGCAGCACCGCTCTTTCCTGCTGATGACCAATCTGGTGGCGGCACTGGCATTTGCTTCCTATGCCGTGGCCGATCACCTGCTGATTCCGGATATGGCGCAGGCTTCGCTGCTGGTGCGCGGCGGCCTGCTCGTGGTGGCGCTGCTGGATATCTGGCTGGTCTTCCGCCGCAGTCGGCATGTCCTGCTGATGGATCAGTTGCTGTCCATCCATGCTCTGATTGCCACCACGGCCTGGTTCGAACTGCTCAGACGCAGCCACTCGCCGGATGTGCCCACCTTTCTGTATGCCTCGCTGACCTTCGTGCTGTTTGCCAATCTGGGGGTAAGGGTGTCGTTCAAGGGCGCGGTGCTCAGTTCGCTGGCCATTTCCCTGGTCATCATGGTCAACGTGAGCTTGATGAATCCGCACAATGACAAGCCACTGCTGGTGTTTGCCCTGGTTTACCTGCCGGTATTGCTGTTCTGCCTGTTCATGAGCTGGAGTGCCACCAATGGGGTCAGGCGTGCCTTTTATGCCTCGCTGGAAGAGCGCCGCCAGCAACAGGCGCTGTCCACCTTGAATCAACGCCTGCAGCGGCTGGCCTCGACCGATGCCCTGACCCAGGTGGGCAACCGTCGTGCCTTCGACCTGCAACTGGAAGAAGACTGGCAGCATCTGCTGCAGCACGGACGCCCCTTTGCCCTGCTACTGGTGGATATCGATTTTTTCAAACCCTATAACGACCACTTTGGTCATCAGGCGGGCGACCGGGTACTGGCCGAGGTTGCCAGTGCCATGGCAAGCGGTCTGCGTCGTGGTCAGGCGCGCGTGTTCCGCTATGGTGGCGAAGAATTTGCCATCCTGCTGCAGGTGCGTCAGCGCGAGGAACTGCAGCAGGTGGCACAGCGACTGTTGCTGCAAGTGGCGGCATTGCAGATTGCCCATCCGCATCGGCCGGATGGCCTGCCCTTTCTCACCATCAGTGTCGGTGCCGCCCAGGCTGACGACGCGGCCATGCGTCATGCCAGCGAACTGCTGGCCTGTTGTGACCGCATGCTGTACCACGCCAAGCAGCAGGGGCGTAATCAACTACAACTGGCCGCTGCGGTAGACGCGCTCCAGCATCACTAGCCACCAGCGCGTTCCACGACCGCATTCAGCAGCACATCGGCCCCCATGCGCACATCATCCGGCGTGGCGTATTCCGCTTCGTTATGGCTGAGGCCGTCCCGACAGGGGATGAAGATCATGGTGGTGGGACAGTGCTGCGCCAGATAAATGGCATCGTGGCCCGCGCCGCTGACAATGTCCTGATGCGGATAACCCAAGGCGCTGACCGCACGCCGTACCGCCGCAATGCATTCGGCGTCAAAGGGGGTGGCGGCACTGAACCAGTGGCGACGGATGGCCACATCCAGACCGCGCTGTGCCGCCTGCTGCTGCAGGCAGGCTCGGGCCTGCTGTTCCATGGCCGCGATGTGCGTGTCCTGATGATGACGCAAATCCACGGTAAAGCGCACATGGCCGGGAATGGTATTGCGTGACGAAGCGGGAATGAGCAGCTGGCCCACGGTGACCAGTCCGTGGGGCTGGAAGGCAGCGGCGAGCTGCTCCAGCCGGTTGATCATGGTGCTGGCAGCAAACAGGGCATCGTGGCGCAAGGCCATGGGCGTGGTCCCGGCATGGGCTGCATCGCCGCGTACTTCCACATCCAGCCAGCAAATGGCCTGGCCGCCGCTCACCACCCCGATGGGCAGGCCCGCCTGTTCCAGTATCGGGCCCTGTTCGATATGGGCTTCGAAATAGGCATCGAAAGGCCGACCCAGCGGCAGGTTTCCGGCATGGCCGGCCAGCGCGGTGGCCACGCTGATGCCCTGGGCGTCTTCGACTGCCAGGGCATGGCTGAGTGGCAGGATATTGCAGAATGTCGCTGAGCCCAGCATGGCCGGGGTAAAGCGTGCGCCTTCCTCATTGGTCCAGACGGCAATTTCCAGTGGCTTGGCGGTGGTGATGCCGGCATCGTTCAGGCTGCGCACCACCTCCAGCCCGGCCAGTACGCCATAGATGCCGTCGAAACGGCCACCCGCTGGCTGGGTGTCCAGATGGCTGCCCATCACCACCGGTGCGGCGTGCAGGTCGCGACCCGGACGATGGGCAAACAGATTGCCGATGGCATCGGTATCCAGGCTCATGCCGGCCTGGTGACACCAGTCGGCAAACAGGGCGCGGGCGGCAAAGTCTTCCGCCGACAGGGCCAGCCGGCAGTTGCCACCTGCTGCGGTGGCGCCTACCTGGGCCATCTCCATCAGGCTGTTCCACAAGCGGGGACCATTCACGGTTAGCATGGGTGTTCTCCTCAAGATTGTGCCAGCACGGTGCTGGTTTTTTCAGTAGCCCAGGGCCGGGTTGGCCCTGTTCAGCAAGGCCTCCCCGCTGTGCAAGCGGCGCAGGTTTTCCACGATCTGACTGGCAATGCAGTGCATGGAGGCGGCCGAGGCCATGTGCGGGGTGATGGTGAGGCCGGGCATGTGCCACCAGAGATGATCCGGCGGCAGCGGTTCCTGCTCGAATACATCCAGCAAGGCTGCACGCAGCTGGCCGCTGGCCAGCGCGGCGGTGAGATCGTCCTTGGCCACATGCTGGCCCCGGCCACCATTCACCAGCACGGCACCGGGTGCCAAAGCGGCAAAAGTGGTGCGGTTGAGAATGTGCTGTGTGGCTGGCGTGAGCGGCAGCAGGTTGATCAGCAAGTCCAGCCCGGACAGGAAGTCCGTCAACTGCGGGCCATGGTGGCAGCTTACTGATGCCAGCTGCTTAGGGCTGCGCGACCAGCCGCGCACGGCATAGCCGGCCGCCGCCAGATCCTGTGCCACGGCACAGCCCATGGACCCCAAGCCCATCACGCCCACCTTGAACTGGTGGGCAGGCTGTTGTGGTGGCCGCTGCCAGCGGGCCAGCTGCTGATTGGCCAGCACCAGGTCGAAGTGGCGCTGGTAATGGATGACGGCCCAGCGCATGAACTCCACCATGCCCTGGCGCTGCTCCGGGTCTACCACCCGGCATACCGGCAGCTGGGGCAGGGTGGCGGCCTCGCCCAGATGCTCGATACCGGCGGAGACCGAGTGGATCAGTCGCAGCCGGGGCAGTGCCTGCAGCGAGCCGGCGGGTGGAAACCAGCAGGCAGCCACCTCGGCCAGTTCGGCGCCTGGCTCATGGGCTTCCAGTACGCGCAGCTGCGGTGCCAGCTGGGCAAAGGCCGGTCGTAATGCATCGATCAGCTCGACTTCCTCGGTCAGCAACACCACCGTGGTCATTGGCAATAATCCTGTTGTTGATCGGCAATCAGCGCCAGCGCCGCCTGCCAGCCCAGCGCGATGATTTCTTCTTCGTCGACATGGGCAAACTGGGCTGCGGTGTGCTGGCGTACCGCCTCGCTGGGGTAGTGCAGCTGTGCGCCACCCGCCATGGCCTGCACCTGGGCCTGACAGGCGCGTTCCAGGAAGTAGATTTCATGGAAGGCCTCCGCCACCGAGCGGCCACCGGCTAGCAGGCCGTGATTGCGCAGGATCATCGCCTTGTTGCGTGGGCCAAGGTCGGCCACCACCCGTTCACGCTCCTCCAGTGACAGCGCAATGCCCTCGTACTCGTGATAGCTCAGGCAGCCATGGAACTTGAGCGCATGCTGGGTGATGGGCAGCAGGCCATGCTCTTGGGCCGACACCGCCATGCCGGCGGCGGTATGGGTATGCACTACGCAATGCAGATCGGGCCGCGCCATATGCACGGCGGAATGAATGACAAAACCGGCCTTGTTGACGCGCTGCGTACTGGCATCCCCTCCCACCACATTGCCGTGCTGGTCGATGCGCACCAGATCGGAAGCCGTCATGTGCTGGAACAGCACGCCGTAGCGGTTGATCAGGAAATGATGCCCGGGGCCGGGGATACGCAAGGAAATATGGGTATCGATCATGTCCGTCATGCGGAAATGGGCAATCAGCCGGTACAGCGCGGCCAGATCACAACGTGCTTGCCATTCTTCAGGGGAAAATCGGCTTGCTTGATTCATCAGGATCTCCAGGTGTTAACGAACAAGGACCAGCTCGGAAGGCGTGCTCTGCCGCCGCAGGCGGGACAGCCCGACTACGCCGACAAAGGACACCAGGGACAGCAGTGAGAAGAACAGCGCCAGCGGCCACCATTGGCCGGCAAAGCGGCTGGCCAGCCAGGTGCCGATCAGCGGCGTGGTGCCGCCAGCCAGCGCGCAAATCAGCTGGTAGGCCAGCGAAATACCGGAATAACGCAGCCGCACCGGAAAGGCCTCGACCATATAGCCGGCAATCACCGCATACAGGCCGGAGAGGGTGACGACTGCCATGGCAATGCCCACGGTCATGAGCAGGATGTTGCCGGTCTGCACCAGCAGGAACATCGGATAGGGCAGCAGCACGCACAGCAGGGAGACGATCTTGAGGAAATATCCCACGCCAATCTTCTCGGCCAGCAGCGCCGAACAGGGCTGGGACAGGAATTGCAGGATGGTCACCAGAAACAGCGTGTCCAGAATGGTGGAACGGGCAATGCCCTGGTACTGGGTCACATAGGTGATCATGAAGGTGTTGGTAAAGAAGAAGCCGGCCGAGCCAATGGTGACGGCAGCCGCGGCACACAGGATTTCGCGCCAGCAATCACGCACCACTTCCAGCACCGGATATTTCGCCGTACTTTGTTCGGCCTGAACTGCCTTGAATTCGGGTGACTCGTCCACACCGATACGGATGGCCAAGCCCACGCACATCAAGAGGCCGCTGACCAGAAATGGCAGCCGCCAGCCCCAGCTGAGAAAGTCAGCCTGGTCCAGCGAGGTGACCAGCCGGAAGGCAATCAGCGACAGAATCAAGCCGGCCGGGCTGCCCAGCTGGGCAAACGAGGCATAGAAGGTTTTGCGTTTGGCAGGCGCGTGTTCGCTGGCCATCAGCACGGCACCGCCCCACTCGCCGCCCACGGAAATACCCTGGATGAAGCGCAGGGCCACCAAGCCAATGGGTGCCCAGATGCCGGCACTGGCATAGCCGGGCAACAGGCCGATGCCCGCTGTGGCCACGCCCATCAGCAGCATGGTGAACAGCAGCATTTTCTTGCGCCCCAGGCGGTCACCGAGGTGGCCGAACACCACCCCGGCCATGGGGCGGGCGATAAAGCCGACAGCAAAGGTGGCAAAGGCGGCCAGTGTGCTCAGCGTGGGGTCGCTGCTGGGGAAAAACACCTGCCCCAGCACCAGGGCGGCGGCAGTGGCGTAGATGTAGAAATCGTAAAACTCGATGGTGGTGCCGATGAAGGCGGCTGCGGCGGCCCGGTGTGACTGGCTGGAGGCTTGGGTCATGGGGGATTCCTCTTTTTTGTAGATACGTGTTCTGGATCTGGCGACATGCATGTCGGCCTGCGCTCTGCTGGCGCGGTGAGGATTTATCGCATGAGCATTTGCATTAGTGAAATTATCAAAATTGAAGTTTGAAATAAGAAAAGCTAATGAGAACAAGGAGGGCTGAACATGACAAAAACAACAGGGACAACCCAGGCCAACATGACAGCAGGACGGCGTTTTCTGAACGACAGGCTGGATTGGAATTTGCTACGGACTTATCTGGTAATTGCTCAGGAAAGCAGTATCAGCCGGGCCGCAGCGCGCTTGCATGTCACGCAGTCGGCGGTGAGTCAGGCTTTGAAACGGCTGGAAGAACAGTTGCAATGCACACTGGTACTGCGGCAAGGGACGCGTTTCGCACTGACGGAAACCGGTGATGAGATTTTCCGTATTGCCAGCGACATCTACGGCCATGTGTCGCGGTTGAGCGCCGCGCTGGAAAGTCGCAGCGAGGACATCCTGGGCAAGGTGCGCATACTGTGTGCCACCGGGCTGAAGGTGGCCAGCTACGATGCCTATCTGGCCCGCTTTCATCAGCAGTACCCACGGGTAGAGCTGGAAGTAGAGGTCCTGCGTAGTGCCGACATCATTAGCGGCCTACTGCAAAAAACCGCCACGCTGGGAATGGGCTTGTGCCGCTTGCCGCAGGCACGGCTGGAGCGGCGCTGTCTCATTACCCAGCGTTATGCGTTTTACTGTGGCCGCAGCCATCCCTTGTTCGGCCGCAGCGATCTGACGCTGCATTCATTACAAGGGCATGATTTTGTCAGCTTTATCAGCGATCAGATCGGTGGCAACCTGTCGCCGCTGACCATTTTCCGCGACCAGCAAGGCTATACCGGCAAAATCATCGCGGCATCATCCAGCCTGGAAGAAGTACTGCGGCTGACTTGCGCTGGCTTTGGTATAGGCAGCCTGCCGGAACACGTGGCGGCCAGCGATGTGGCGCAAGGCGAGCTGTGGCGGCTGCCGCCAGCAGCAGGCATTGCCGATCTCGATCTTTATCTGCTGTGGAACCGGGAACAGAAGCTGAGTCCGGCGGAAAGCGTGTTTCTGGAGGGGCTGCAACACGGTTTGCCTGGGGCGGAAGAATAGAAACAGCAGTTGAATGGATACAAACCGGCAGCCGGCGGCAAAGTTTTCCTCCCGGCGGAAAAAAGGGGCGTAAAGAACTGTAAAGACCGGATAATAAAGGGAAAAATTGCCGAAAAAAAGCTGGCACCATAATTGCTAATACTGGCCCCAGACCCTGTCTGGCCATGTTGGCTGGCACCGGGAAACCCTATCAACCGTGCCACGCAAACTACCAGGAGCCTACAACATGGCCATGCCGATTTCGCCTGTCAGCAGCTACAACAGCTACGCCCCCAAAACCAGCAGCACCAACCGTCAGACCCCGCCTGCACCGCAGTCGACCACGGCACCGGCCGCCGACCAGCCCAGCGCACCGGGTAGCAGCCTGGGCTCGATGATCAACACCAAGGCCTGATTCCGCATCCCGGGGCAGGTCAGCGCAGGGCCGTCGCTGACCATGCATCACCGCCTGTTTGCCGTTGCTGTACGGTTCGACAGTGCTGGCCCCACGCTGCGGCGTGCACACAGCATGCACGACTCGCCAACGGCCCGACCCCCAGCTTAGCCCCTGTCCGCCTTCGCCTTGCGCGCTGCGGCCACCATGCCGTCCAGCCAGTCCTGATGACCGTTGATCATGGGATTGGGTTTGGCCAGCGCCAGCGCCCGTGCCGGCTGCCCTTGCTGGGTTTCCTGGGTGAGAATGCGCACCCGCCCGCCAGACAGCGCCTCGATCAGCCAGGCATGATGCACATCCAGCCTGTCCTCCGCCGTACTGCCCGCCCAGCCATGCCAGGCCATGCGCGCCGCCTGCCCCTCGACTGGCGCCACATGCTCCACCACTTGCGCCTCTACCGGAAAACCGAAGGTTTCAAAATAAAAGCCCACCCCGGCTTCCAGCTGTGGCCCCTTGCCATCGTAAAAGCGCGGATTGGCCGAATTGGCATAGTAATCGGGCCAATACTGCGGTGTGTTCAGCAGCGGCCATACATCAGCCACCGTCAGCCCGCTGACGATGACTTCATTGGAGCAGAAATTGTCGGTAAAACCCGGCACAAAGCCGGCCGGCCAGAGGATGTCGCTCATGTTGATTCCTGTATTCAAAGTGGACAAAACACAGCGGGCAGCTTGTGCACCGCTGTCAGGCCATCACTGTACGGCCCACCACCTGACGAATAAATCGCCGTAGAATCACTTCATTCATTACATCAGAGAATGAATCATGCGCACCTTCGACCCTATCCAGCTGGGCAGCATCGAGCTGTTCTGCAAAGCGGCCGAGCTGGGCAGCTTCTCCGCCGCTGCCGAGGCGCTGGGGCTGACGCCGGCCTCGGTCAGCCGCTCTATCAAACGCATCGAGACACGGCTGGGCATCCGCCTGTTTTCCCGCACCACCCGCCATGTGCGCCTCACCAGCGAAGGCGCGCTGTACTGGCAGGAATGCAAGCAGGCGCTGGAACAGATTGCCGCCGCCGAGCGCGCCATCACCGGCCAGCAGAAACGCCCCAGCGGCACCCTGCGCATCAGCACCGGGTCGCTGTATGGCAATTACCGCCTGCTGCCGCAGCTACAGGCCTTCCGCGCCGCCTATCCGCACATCGACATGGAAATCAGCCTGTCCAACCGTGTGGTCGACATCGTGGAAGAAGGCTACGACCTGGCCATCCGCATCGGCAAACCACAGGACTCCCGTCTGGTGGCGCACAGACTGGAAGACGCCAGCGTGGGCGTGTTTGCCACGCCGGACTACCTGGTGCGGCGCGGCATACCCGACAGACTGGAAGCTCTGGCCACGCATGACTGCTTGCAATTTGTCCTGCCCACCACCGGCCGGGCCATGCCGTGGATATTTCGTGATCCGGATGGCAAGGACATCGACTACATCCCGCCCAGCCGGCTGCGGTTACTGGACGATGCCTACGGTTGCATCAGCTGGGGCAGTGCCGGAGGGGGGCTGTTCCAGAGCTATCACTTTATCGCCGCACCAGCCTTGGCCCGGGGCGAGCTGGTAGAGGTATTGGCTGCATATGGCGGCAGATCACGCCAGTTTTCCCTGATTTATCCGCAGAATCGCCACCTGTCTGCCCGCGTGCGCGCCTTTGTCGATTTCATGCTGGGCAGCCTGAAACAGCCCGCCAGTCAGCAAGGCTGACGGTGGCGGGCAAGCATGGCGGGACGCGCGGCGGCACAAGCGAACAGCATGTCCGCTCCACCCTGTACCAGCCCTGCTGGTCGCAAGACAGCGACTTCAGCCCTCGTGCAGGGCCGCCAGTGTACGGGTCAGCAAATGGTGCAGATGCTGCAGGATCAGATAGTGGTCGCTAGGCTCCAGCGCCTCCGCATGCTCCCCACTCAGTAATTGCAGCAAACCCTCCAGCGTGCGGTAGCTTTCCAGCAGGCGCACATCCACCTCACCCAGCTGTGCCTCCAGCCGGTGGCAAGTCTTCAGCACATCCTGCCAGGCCAGATCGATGGCTGGCGCGGGCTGGCTGCCCAAGGCGGTTTGCATGGTGGCCAGGCTGGCATGTAGCGGCCCCAGTGGCAGGCAAGCATGCTGCAAGAACTGGGCAAACTGCGGATCAGACTGACGAGGAGAAGGAAAAGACGGCCGCCCAGAAGACGGGGTATGACGAGGCGTGCTGCTCATAGCAAATCCTCCAAGGTGATGTACGTCATCGCCACCTCCGACGCCAATCGGGGGTGGCAGGCACATGGCAGGATTGGCGTTACCGGTCACCTTGAACCCGGCGCTCCTGAGAGCTCCCACCAAGGCCTGCCATGGGAAAAGGCAAAGCAATGGTGCGAGGACTGGTACGTGTGCACGTAGCAGTCCGCCAAAGTGGGGTCGGGACGCCAATCCCGGTGCCGCTATTGAACGGCACGGGGCGATTATCAGCCGGGAAGGGGGCCAGAAGCAAGGCAGACAGCCACCCAGACGCCAGCACCCGACCAGACGACATGGCTTGGATTGCACGGCAATGGATTTGTGGGTTGATACCCCGCGCAGGCCAGCAAGGCAGGAAAGGAATGTGACGCAAAAGCGGCTGACAAACCCATGTCAGCCACCCAAGATGGCCAAGGCGTTACCAACAACAGGACACCGGTGCCAAAGCGGCTCCCACCAAGGACTGTAAAAGCATGAACAAGCCCACCATGTGCAGACGTGGTGGGCTTTTTTTGATAGAGAGAGGACATCTCTGATGTACTGTGTTACCGAACCTTGACAGCATCTGATAGGGCGTTGGG
>JAFANL010000215.1 GCA_019232735.1 Aquitalea sp.
TGCTCGATGGCCGCAGTGGCTTTATCCAGACGGGTATCAGCAAGCCTCTCCCCTGGCTGTTACTGACCCCGCAAGGCGGCATACTGCGCGGCAGCAACTGGCAGGATGCCATTACCGGCTTTTATGTTCGCCCCCGACTGAGTGGCACTCGGGTCATTGTCGAACTGGCAGCCAGCCAGCAGGCTTTCACCGGCCAGCAGCGCAGTGGCAGCCAACTGTCCACCACGGTGGAAGGCCGCCTGGGCGAGTGGCTGGACGTGGCCAGCACCGGTCAAGATGAACAGGGGCGGGAAACCTTGCTCATCGGCCATGCGCAAGGCAGCCAGAGCAGCACTCAGACGGTACGTATTCGGGTTCAGGCACAGCCCTGAAACAAAGCAGTTCTGGCACACGCAACAACGCAGGCGCGGAATGCCCACACTGTACTTCTGGCGTAGCTTCGGATTTTCGATAGCCCTTGTTTTTGTAAATAATAATGATTATCATTTGCAAAACTTATCGATCAGGAGCTGTCATGAACGCAATGCTGGTAGGTGCCGATACGCTGGGCAATATTCCGAATGTGCTGCAAGACTATGGCATCAATATTCATCGCCACCTGAGCGGCCGCAACAGCTCGCACCAGCGCAAGGTAGACCGCTTGCCCGCCGGCACCGATCTGCTGATCCTGTTTACCGACTTTCTCGGCCACAATGTGATGCGCCATTTCCGCTCGCTGGCCGCCGAGCAGGACATCCGCTTCATTGCCTGCCGTCGCTCGGTGTGTGCGCTCAAACAGTCCCTGACGGGTGCCGGGCTGTGCGAACAGGCTTGCGCCAGCTGTCCGCAACGCCTGGCCAAGCACAAACAGGCACACTGAAGCGGCCAGGTCTGCGGTCTGGATCACACCGTCCACCCATGCAAAAGCCGACCATCAGGTCGGCTTTGTCTTTACCACGGCAGTCCAGACCGGACTGGTGCCTGCTATTCGCCTCGCCCCGCCTTGCGGGCAGACTGACGCATCAGCTGCAGCTGATGCGAGAACTGGCGGCAATTGCCGCACATCCACAAATGCATGCGCAGGCGCACATGATCCCACTGGCTCAGCGGTTGATCCAGCCCCTGCGAGATCAGACGGCTGGCCTGACGGCAATTGATCTTCATGCCCTGGCCTCCCCGGTCCAGCGGATTTCGAAACACTCGCGCAGACTCATGCGGGCGCGATACAGCAGTACCGAACAGTTGGTCGCCGTAATCTCCAGATTGTTACAAATTTCGGCAATTTCCAGCCCCATCACCTCACGCATGACAAAAGCCATGGCAGTCCGGCGCGGCATCACCTCGGAGCAGCGCTCGAACACGTCCCAGAACTGGCGCGCCATCATGGACTCTTCCGGACCGCTCCAGGCCTTGATGCGCTCCTGCCAATGACCATCCTTGCTGAACAGGCCATCAAAGTCGCTGTCGTCGGTTTCTTCGTCCAACGAGGCAAACAACACCTCCTTGCCCTTGCGCCGCAGCCGGTCGATCAGCTTGAAGCGCAGGATGGAAGTCAGCCAGGTGCGCAGGCTGGATTTGCCGCTGAAGCTGTCACCGGACTCCAGTGCCGCCAGCACGGTTTCCTGCACGATTTCATTGGCAGCATCGCGATCGCGCAGCTGGGCCAGCGCATAGCGCTGCAGATAAGGCAGCTCGGTTTCCAGTTCGGCAGGGTTGATCACATTCAGTCTCCGCGACAGTAATCGACCGCATGTTCCAGCCGGTCGACAGTAATCACTTGCAGGCCCTCAATCGGCTGACGTGGCTTGTTGGCGGTAGGAATCAGCGCCCGGGTAAAACCCAGCTTGGCCGCCTCTTTCAACCGCTCTTGCCCGCGCGAGACCGGACGCACCTCACCAGCCAGTCCCACCTCGCCAAACACCACCAGCTTTTCCGGCAGCGGCTTGTTACGCAGCGACGATACCATGGCCAGAATCACCGCCAGGTCGGCAGCCGGTTCACTGATCTTGACCCCGCCCACGGCATTGAGGAACACATCCTGATCAAAGCAGGCCACGCCGCCGTGTCGATGCAGCACGGCCAGCAGCATGGCCAAGCGGTTTTGCTCCAGCCCCACCGTCAGCCGCTTGGGCTGCATGCCATGGCAATCGTCCACCAGCGCCTGTACTTCCACCAGCAAGGGACGCGTGCCTTCCTGTGTCACCAGCACACAGGAACCGGGCACATCGTCACGATAGGAGGAGAGGAAGATGGCCGAGGGATTGGACACGCCCTTGAGACCGGTTTCCGTCATCACGAACACGCCCAGCTCGTTCACCGCGCCAAAGCGGTTCTTGATGGCGCGGATCATGCGGTGGCTGGAGTGGGTGTCGCCCTCGAAATACAGCACGGTATCCACCATGTGTTCCAGTACGCGCGGGCCGGCCAGCGAGCCTTCCTTGGTGACATGACCGACCAGCAGGATGGTGGTGCCGGTCTGCTTGGCCATGCGGGTCAGCTGGGCCGCACATTCGCGCACCTGCGATACCGAACCTGGTGCCGAGGTCACCTGCTCGGTGTACAAGGTCTGGATGGAGTCGATGACGGCAACGTCCGGCTGCTCCTGCTTGAGCACTTCCTGGATGGCTTCCAGGCGGATTTCTGCCAGCAGATTGACCTGGCTGGGGTCCACCGCCAGTCGCGAGGCGCGCAGGGCGATCTGCTGCGGAGACTCCTCACCCGATACATACAACACCTTGCGCCGCTTGCCGATCACCGCCAGCGCCTGCAACAGCAAGGTGGATTTACCGATGCCCGGGTCGCCACCAATCAGGATGACGGCACCGCGCACGATGCCGCCGCCCAGCACGCGATCCAGTTCGTCAATGCCGGATGGGTCGCGTGGGACTTCCTCGGTCTTGACCTCGGACAGCACCTGCACGCGGGCATTGGTGGTGGACCAGGATTGAAAACGCGGATTGCTGGCCGTCGGCGTGGAAACCGCTTCGATCAGGGTGTTCCAGGCGGAACAATGGGGACACTGGCCTTGCCACTTGGGCACTTGGCCGCCGCACTCGGTGCAGCTGAAAACGGTTTTGGTTTTTGCCATCAGGAAAAGCGGAGGAAGGGTTCAGCCGGGATTGCCGTTATTGGCATTCTCAGCCGGAGGCTGGCCATTGTCGGCGGGCTTGTTGCCATTGAGTTGCTGAATAATGTTGAGCAGACGTTTCTGATCCGGTTCGCCACTGCTACTACCACTGTTCTTGGCCTTGGTTTTTTCACCGCCGCCATTCTTGCGGATGGCCGCCAGCACGGCAGCCACCTGCGGGTCACTCTTGGCCGCCTTGTCAGCCTCTTCGCTGGTCAGCGGCGGCGGCGCAGGGGCTGCGCTGGACGACTTGCCCTCGGCCGGAGCGGCGGCAGGCGCGGCACTGCCATCCTTGGCGGCAGAGGCGGCGGCATCAGCATGGGGTTTGGGCGTGTCGCTGGCCGGCGGCTCCATGGTTTCCAGCTTGTTCTTGACCATGTACTCGTTCATCTCACGCCAACCGGCATAGATCGCCGCCGTATCGGCATCCGGGTTGCGCTTGAAGCACTCTTCCAGCGAACGACCGGTCTGCCGGCAAGCCGCACCCAGCGCCTTGTGAGCTTCCTTGGACAAGCCGGATACATTATTGACCCAGTTGCAACCCGCCAGCACCAGCAGCAAAGGCCATATCCACAGTCTCTTCATGCTCTCCCCTTATGCCATTGACCGGCCACGGCTGGTGGCCGGCCCTGCTGCGCTTATTCGCCCTTTTTGGTGCGCAGATCCAGCTCGACGATTTCGCCGCTGACACCCTTGCTGTCGGCACTCAGCCAGTACAGCAGATAGGGCATCAGTGCCGACAGGTCGGCACGCTCGCTCTTGGCCTCGCCCGGGTGGGTGCGGTTGCGTTGCGGCGAATTCACCGGGCCCGGAATCAGCTGGTTCACCCGCAGGTTCGGGTAGATATCCCATTCGTCAGCCGCCACCTTGGTCAGATAGTTCAGGCCAGCCTTGGAGGCGCCGAAGCCGCCCCAGTAGGCTGCCGGATGCCGGGAGTGGTTTTCGCCCATGAACAGCACCGATGCATCCGCCGATTCTTTCAGCAAAGGCAGGCAGGCTCGCGTCAGCGCAAAAGGTGCCACGGTATTGATGCGGTACTGGTTCATCCACTCGTCGATGCCCTGGTTGGACAGCGGCGACAAGGCGTAAAAATGCGAGGCACAGTGCACGATGCCATCCAGCTGGCCCAGCTCGCGCTTGATCTGGAATGCCGCATTGCTCAGTTGCTCGTCGGTCGCGGTCAGCAAGTCCAGCGGAATGGCCGCCGGCTCCTTGCCACCTGCCGCCACGATTTCATCGTAGACCTTCTCCAGCCCTTTTACGCTACGCGCCAGCAACACCACCGACGCACCATGTGCGGCAAACGTCAGCGCTGCTTCCCGACCTACCCCCTGCGTGGCCCCGGTGACCAGAATGACACGACCGGCCAGACAATCTTTGGCAAATGTTTGGTTCATATTGTTTTTTCAGCTGCGAGTCACCTGCTGGCGACCCTTGATGATGGCAAATCCTGCACTAGCTGGCGGGCTGCGGTGACGCCGCTGCGCACTGCGCCTTCCAGCGTGGCGGGATAGTCCGGGCATAGCCAGTCCCCCGCCAGATAAACCGATTGTACCCTGCTACGGCAGTGTGGTCTTGTCAGTCCCACGGTCGAGGCAAAGGTAGCGCGCTTTTCCACGATCAACTGGGCTGCCACCGGCTGCAGCCCGTTCAGTGCCGGCAACAGTTCACCCACGTCGGCTTCCACCTTGCGCAGCAGTGCTTCACGACTCAGGGCCTGCAATTCCAGCGGCGGTGCGCTGATCACGGCGGCCAGCAAGCCTCGTTCTCCCGACAGCGCCTGGCGATCAAACAGCCAGTCCAGTGTTCCGCCCTGCAAGCCCATCATGGGTGCAGGCATGGCAATATCAACGTCATAGCGCAGGTATGCGGTATATATCGGCCAGTAAGCAAAAGCCTTGACCTGCGCCTGTAATTGCGGCTCTTGCAGCAAGGCCGCGGCATGATACGGGGCCACCGCCACGATGGCTGCATCGAAGGGCTGTCCATCCACCAGCACCCCCTGCGCTGCAGCTTGTACCTGCTCGACCCGTACCCCGCCATGCCAGCACATACCCTGCTGGCTCAACCAGCGCTGCGCCGGTGCCGGGAACAGGGCCGACAAATCCTGCCGAGGCAACAGCAGGTCACTGTCGGCACGACGCCCACCCAGGCTGTCCCGCAGTGTGGTGGCCAGAATCTGCATCGAGGCCTGCTCCAGCGGGGTATTTAGTGCAGACAGCACCATGGGCCGCCAGAATTGCTCCACCAGCCAGTCCGATTGGTGCTGCAACTGCAGCCAGCGCGCCACTGTCATGTCCTCGGCCAGCCGCCAGCGCCGCCATTTCAGGCTTTGCAAGGCCCGTGCCAGTTGCCATTTTTCTGGCCATCCCAGCCCCGTGGCCCGCAGCAGACCGGCCAGCACATGCCAGGGGGCTGGCCAGCTCGGGCAGCACAGCTGAATGCCACCCTGCCGTTGCCAGGCCAGCGGCTGCCGCAGCATGGCGCGGTGTTCATCAACCCCGACCTTGCGCATTAGCCGCAGGCATTCCCGGTAGGCTCCAATCAGGATGTGCTGGCCGTTATCCAGCAGGCTACCGCTGGCGGCAATGCGTCGCGCCCGCCCGCCCGGCTCGCGGCCGGCTTCAAACAGGGTCAGCTCGGCCTGACCGGCCAGCTCGACGGCGGCGGCCAGCCCGGCCCAGCCGGCACCGATGATGGCGATTCTTGGCCTGGCCGTCATCGCGGCATCAGGCCTTGTAGCCCAGCGTCCAGGTACGCCAGGCCAGCCACAGCTTGCGCACCGGCGTCAGCGACAAGCGCTGGTTGAGCACCTTGGCCGGGCCATCCAGCTGGATTTCCTCCAGCGTGGCACGGTAGATGGCAGCCATCAGCAAACCGGGACGCTGGCTCTTGCGATCGATGGCTGGCAGCAGCTCCCAGGCACGGCGGTAGTATTCACGTGCCCGCTCAATCTGGAAGGACATCAAGGCGGCGAATTCCGGGCTTTCCTTGTAGCTCATCAGCTCGCTGGCCGGCACATTGAAGCGCTGCAGCTCCTCTACCGGCAGATAGATGCGACCACGGCGCGCGTCTTCGCCTACATCGCGGATGATGTTGGTGAGCTGGAAGGCAATGCCCAGTTCATGCGCGTATTTGAGGGTCTGGCGGTCCTGGTAGCCAAAAATCTGCGCCGCCAACTGGCCGACCACGCCGGCCACGCGATGGCAGTACAGCAGCAGGTCCTGGAAACGTTCGTAACGGGCGAAGTCCAGATCCATCTGCATGCCGTCGACAATCTCTTCCAGCAGGTTTTGTGGCAGGTCCAGCGCGGTCACATGTGGCTTGAGCGCTTGCATCACCGGGTGTTCCGGCTGGCCGTGGTAAAGCTTTTCCACTTCGCCACGCCACCAGGCCAGCTTGGCACGGGCGACGGTTTCGTCGTGGCACTCATCCACCACATCGTCCACTTCGCGGCAGAAAGCGTATAACGCGGTAATGGCATCGCGGCGGTCTTCCGGCAGAAAACGGAAGCTGTAGTAAAAACTGGAGCCGCTACTGGCGGCCTTGTCCTGACAATACTGCTGCGGCGTCACTCGCCTCTCCTCTGTAGCCATCGGGTCAGCCCAGGCTTCCCGAATGCATTGTTGCTTGTTGTCCGTGTCGTGGGCAAACCGTATTGGCTATCTGGCGCGCACGGCACGCCAGATCATATAGATCCAGTCACGCCAGGTCAGTACCGGGCGCTGGCGGAAGACATCACCGCCACTATCATGCAGTTTTTTCAGGATGCGCTCGCCGCCCATGATGATGAGGCGCAATTCCAGACCCAGCCGCCCCTTGAGCACCTTGCCCAGTGGCGCGCCGGCTTGCAGCATCTTACGGGTCCGTTCGATCTGTGCCAGCATCATCGGCCGCCACAGGCCGGTGGCATCACGGCCGGCGATCTGTCCTTCCCGAATGCGGAATTTCTCCAGATCATCCAGCGGGATGTAGATACGCTGCTTGTCCCAATCGATAGCCACGTCCTGCAGGAAGTTGATCAGTTGCAGGGCGGTACAGATGCCGTCCGACATCGCCAGGCTGCGCGGATCGTTTTCACCATACAGGGCCAGCATCAGGCGCCCGACCGGATTGGCCGAGCGGCGGCAGTAATCCACCAGTTCGGCAAAGTTCTGATAGCGCTTTTTCACCACATCCTGGCTAAAGGCGGACAGCAGATCATAAAACGGCTGCAGCGGCAGGGCGTGACGACTGATCACGGCGGCCAGATTACGCATCAAGGGCATGGCCGGAATACCGCCATCGCGGATGATGTCCAGCTCCGCCTGCAGGTGCGCCAGCTCACGCAGCCTTTCCTCCGGCAGTTTGTCGCCTTCGTCGGCCACATCGTCGGCATAGCGGGCGAAGTGATAGATGGCATGCACCGCCTTGCGCATGCGCCGGGGCAGCAGAATGGACCCGACCGGGAAATTTTCGTAATGGCCAACCGACATCGGCGGCTCCCACACTGTCGTTGCAGAACCGCCGATTATAACGCAGGGGCGGAATAAATTTTTTTTCACATATCCCTTTACAGCCACCCATGGCCTGTCTATACTGCGCCCCACTGTGAACGACAGACACGGGGCTATAGCTCAGCTGGGAGAGCGCTTGCATGGCATGCAAGAGGTCAGCGGTTCGATCCCGCTTAGCTCCACCAAAGGTTGTCACAGGTTTTGCCTAGGGTCCCCATCGTCTAGAGGCCTAGGACATCGCCCTTTCACGGCGGTAACCGGGGTTCGAATCCCCGTGGGGACGCCAAAGATTCGACGTAGTACCCGTGGGGGTATAGCTCAGCTGGGAGAGCGCTTGCATGGCATGCAAGAGGTCAGCGGTTCGATCCCGCTTATCTCCACCACAATTCAGAAGCTTGCGATGTCATCTGACAGAGATCGCAAGTCCAGCATTACGGGGGTATAGCTCAGCTGGGAGAGCGCTTGCATGGCATGCAAGAGGTCAGCGGTTCGATCCCGCTTATCTCCACCACACGACAGTCAGCCAGGACATCGACTCCAGATCATGTCATGGACAATGCAACACCGGGGGTATAGCTCAGCTGGGAGAGCGCTTGCATGGCATGCAAGAGGTCAGCGGTTCGATCCCGCTTATCTCCACCACACAAAAAAGCCGGAATCGTCAGATTCCGGCTTTTTCCTTTTCGGCCGACACCGCATTACAGACTGCCCTGCTCCGGCCCAATCAACTGGTTGATCAACAACACCCGGTCTGCCACCTGCAACAACTGCGGATGCTGCGCCATGCCGAAGCCGTCGCGCACCAAGGCCATGACAAAACGGACGCCATGCAACACCAGCCTGGCCGCCTGTTGCTCTTCCAGCTGCAACACATTGCCCGCTGCCCGTGGCCGCCGGCGACGCTCACGCCCGGAGAGCGCCAAAGGCTCGGAAGCCACGCCTTCCCGACTATACAGCCGATAAGGCAGCGGCCATTCATCCACCACTGGCGGCTGACGCCCCGTCAGCTCCTGCACCGCCTGCTCCAGCTCAGCCACAATGCGCTGCAATGCATCCAGCCCGGCTTTCAACTGACTGCGCCCGCCTTGCATCATCTGCTCATGCAATAGCAAAACCCGCCGGTGCAAAAAGCGCAGCTTGGCCAGCACCAGCTTGCGTGCTTCCTCGTCCCGCCCTTCCCTGGCCTGCCTGGCCAGATCGTCCAGATAAGCCACCCAGTCGAGGTATTCGCCCAGCGCTTCGCTACCGGCCTGAAAATCCGTACTCTGCTCGCGGGCGGCCGGGGGCACGCGATAAGTCGGCTGTGCAATCCAGGCCGAGGCATTAAGCCATACATTCTGTTTGGGTGTGACTTTCACCATCCCCCCCACCAGCTTGGCAGCCGCCCACATTAAAAACAAAATACTTAAACTTCTTTAAGTATATCGTCCAATTATGCGCCAACTTTAGCGCATGAGTAGCGTGACGCGCATAAAAAATGCCAGAGCAAGGCTCTGGCATGCGTGGGAGTGAGACACAAAACCCGGCTCAGCCAAACAGCATATGCCCCAGCTTGGCTGCCTTGGTGTCCAGATAGCGGTCATTATGCGGATTACGCCCTACCATCAGCGGTACACGCTCCACCACATCGATACCTGCTGATTTCAGCGTTTCCAGCTTGCGTGGGTTATTGGTCATCACCCGCACGCTCTTGATGGCCAGCGCATCCAGCATGTGACGCGCCACGCGAAAATCACGCATATCGGCCGGAAAACCCAGCTGTTCATTGGCTTCCACGGTATCCGCCCCGCCATCCTGCAGCTTGTAGGCGCGAATCTTGTTGATCAGGCCGATGCCGCGCCCCTCCTGACGCAGATAGAGCAAGGCCCCGCGCCCTTCCTGGGCAATCGCCTCCAGTGCGGCTTCCAGCTGGAAGCCGCAGTCGCAACGCAGGGAAAACAGAGCATCGCCAGTCAGACATTCCGAGTGCAGGCGTGCCAGTACCGGCTGACCATCTGCGACATCACCCATGGTCAGCACCACATGCTCACGCCGGCTGTCGGTTTCTTCGAAACCATGCATGGTGAACACTCCCCAGGGTGTGGGCAGCTTGCAACTGGCCACGTAATCAACAACGGGTTCTATCTGGGGATTGGGATATTGCACAGCCATGCTTGCTCCGGAATCTGTTCAGAAGGCTTCGAGCTTGCCACACGAAGCTGTCAGGGATATGTCACGCCTGATTAGCTGAGGGCAATTCACGCCTTTTCAAGCGGCGGCAGGGTAGTAAATGGTCCGGCCAGCACGATCGCCAGCGCCGCCAGCCACACCAGGCGGCTTTCATCGAAGAATCCGACCTGGCTGGATTCGGCATCCAGAATACCCAGCACCCGGTCATGCGCGTCGACCACCGGCAAGCAGACCTCACTCTTTACCTTGGGATCACACTCGTAATAACCACCGCCGTCGGCACGCCAGGCCGCTACATCCTCAATCAACACCCCCCAGCCGGTCAGACCAACCCGGCTGTTATTGCTGGTTTCAGCAAAGGATTCCGTCAGCGGAAATTCGGCACGGCTAGGCAGGCCCAGATAGGCCAGCTTGACCAGGCAGGCTTCCTTGCCCACACCGGCACGGCGGTAAATACCCAGCCAGTCCGCACCCACCTTATGATTCACCGAATCAACCAGCGCGTTGAAATTGGTCAGTTGCTGGCGAGCCTCTTCGGTTTCGCCACCAAACCAGGGCGACAAATCGTATGGCTCATCTGCCAGCTCTTCCACCAACGAGCAGGCACCATCGTCACTCAGTTTGGGAACCGGGTAGCGGAACAGGTCGCGCTGCAGCTGCGGCTTCTCCACATCCAGCACGGCCTGCAGCGTCATCACGGCAATCTGCAATTCGGTACGGTCAAGCTTCAGGCCTTGTTCACGCATATAGTCGTTAAGCTGGCGGCTGGGTATCATCTGCACTCCTGGTTCTGCGGTAAATACTGGCCCGGCGGTCCATCCGCCACAGGCACAATCAAACCGGCAAGGATAGCAAGAGCGCAGGCAAAAGTCCCCCGTTTTCACCTGCCGCCCTCCTGCCCATTGCAGTGCCATGCTTGCCCGCGCATGAAAAAAGCTCCCCGCAGGGAGCTTCTGTCGATGGCAACGGTGCTGCTGAATCAGCTGGCACGACCCAGCTTGAAGTTCTGCCACAGACGCGAGTACACGCGCAGCGTCTTGGGATCAACCGACTTCATGATGAAACCTTTTTTCACGTCGTCGGCGGTGGGGAAGATACTGCGGTCAGCCAGATACTTCTTGTCGATGAAGGGACGGGCTGCCAGGCTGCCCGGCGCGTAGGTCACCTTGTTGGCGTTGGCGGCCGCCACATGCGGGTCCAGCGTGTAGTTGATGAAAGCCAGCGCATTGGCCACATTGCCGGCATCTTTCGGAATGGTCATGCTATCCACCCAGAAGGCCACGCCGGAAGACGGCATCAGCACCTTGACGTTCACGCCGCGCTTGGCTTCTTCGGCACGACGCTTGGCAATGTTCAGGTCGCCGCCATAACCCATGGCCAGGCAGACATCACCATTGGCCATATCATTGATATAGCCGGAGGAGGAGAACTGGGTAATGCTGCCGCGGATGGCCGCCAGCTGCGGAGTCACCGCCTTGTAATCGGCCTCGTTATTGCTGCCCGGCTGCTTGCCATAGTAATGCAGCACCTTGGGCAGTACATCGGCGGCAGAATCCAGCACGCTGACACCACACGACTTCAGCTTGGACACGTATTCCGGCTTGAACAGCAGATCCCACTCATTGGCCGGCAGCTTGCCACCCAGGATTTTCTTTACCTTGTCTTCGTTGATGCCCAGGGTGATCACGCCCCAGAAATACGGCACGGCGTATTTGTTGCCCGGATCGGAGGCTTCCATCAGCTTGAGCAGGGCCGGGTCCAGATTCTTGTAATTGGGGATCTTGCTCTTGTCCAGCGGCTGGAACAGACCACCCTTGATGCCTACTTCCAGCACATTGTTGGACGGCACGGTAATGTCATAGCCGGAATGCCCGGTCACCAGCTTGGCATTCAGCGTTTCCATGCTGTCATAGACATCGTAGCGTACCTTGACGCCGGTTTTCTTGCTGAAATCCGGTACGGTGGTGGGTGCAATGTAATCAGACCAGTTGTAGATGTTGACAACCGGAGCGCCAGCCTGAGCAGCCAGTGCAGAAGCAGCCAGCAGGCCGCCTACAAACATTTTTTTCATTATTAACCTACTCCTTTGATACAGGTTTGTTGCTGTGTGCCTGTTTAGGATATCAGTACATTTGTGATCAAATCTACTATTTATTTAAACATCGCCTCGTGCCATTACACCGTTTTGCAGCATAAGCATGCGTAAACATGTAAAAAGCCGCCAATAATGGCGGCTTTTATGCAAATCGGTAAAAAATGACCGATCAAAAAAACTAGTGACGCGCCTCACGCACGGCAGCCACCAGGTCGTAATCAAACAGCTCGTTGGCATCGTCTTCATCAAACACATAGTGCTGATTGCAGTAATCACAGACGATCTCCACGCTGCCCTGCTCCAGCAGTACCTCGCCCACTTCCTGACCGCCCAGCATCTTCAGCATATTGCCCACACGCTCCCGGCTGCAATTGCAGGCAAAGCTGACCGACTCGGGATCGAACACCCGTACGGTTTCTTCGTGGAACAGGCGATGCAGAATGTCTGCGGCCGGCAAGGTCAGCAATTCGTCGGCCTGCAGTGTGCCACCCAGAATGCGGATACGCTCCCAGCCCTCCGGTTCGCCATGCCCTTCCGGCAGGCGTTGCAGCAACATGCCGGCGGCGGTGCCGTCGTTACAAGCCAGTACCAGGCGGGTATCCAGCTGCTCGGAGCGCAGCATGTAGTTTTCCAGCATCTGGCCGATGGTATCGCCCTCCAGGGCAACAATGCCTTGCCAGGTCTGGGACTTGTCCAGCTTGGGTTCCAGCGTGATGACAAACTGGCCGGCACCGCCCAGCAACTCCAGAATGGGCGCATCCGGCAGTTCACCATCCCACTTGGCCGTGGCGCGCACCGTGCGGTCGTGGTTGCACTCCACCACCGCCAGGCGCAAGGGGCCACTGCCGTGCAGTTGCAGGATCAAGGCACCGTCAAACTTCAGGTTGGCGGCCATCAGCTGGGCCGCAGCCATCATCTCGCCCAAAATGGTTTTCAGGGCTGCCGGATAGGCGCGGCGGGCCAGGACCTGCTGCCAGGCACCATCCATGCGTACCAGCGCACCGCGTACCGGTGCGCCATCAAACAGGAATCGTTGCAAAGTATCGTGTTGGCTCATGCTGTTTTTTCCTTGGCGGTATCGTCAGCCACTTCTACGGTATAGACAGTCATCGGCAGGCAGGAATTGACGTCGAACTCGCAACCGGCACGCACGCCGATTTCCGCAATTTCCCGTGCGCTCAAGTCCTGCTCATAGGCGGCAAACATGGCCCCCATGGCGAATTTGCGCCCCGAGCCTATCGCCCAGAAACGCGAGAACTGGTAAATCTCGCGCATGGGGTAGACACCGAAAATACCGTGTGCATTGGCAATCACCACCATCATCTGGCTGGATTCATAAGGATCTTCCTCGTCCTCTTCCGGACGCAGGTAAAACCCGTCTTTCAATTTGGGATGCAGTTTGCGAAAGGTATCGAAAATACCTTTGCGACTGGAAAGGTCTTTCTTCTTCAGCTCTTTCAACGCACCTTGCAACACCAGGTCGTGCGCAGCCGATCCGGAAATCGCCAAATAACTGTCGCCATGCTGGAAGATCTTGTTATGAAAACAGTCATAGCCGGCCAGTAATTTCTGGTCATCACCAAAAGTCGTCTGGCTATCAGCGGCAATCGCAATCTGATTGCCTTTTCTCACGGCCACAATGGTTGTCATGCTGTGAACACCTGCTTGCAAGGGAAGGGGCTAATATAGGGCCGCAACACAAAAAAGCAAGTCTGCAGCCCCTTACATGCACAAAGCCGACTCACGTCGGCTTTGTCATCCTCGCCCCGGCACGCTGGCTTACAAAACCACGGCCGGCTTTTTCACTGGCTTGATCTTGTTACCCGCCGAGTTATAGGACTGTACTGCCGGGTCCTGCGGCGTGGCCTGTTGCTCGGTGGGCATGCCGCCCTTGGGCGGTAGCGACAACCAGCGTACCGCCGCCAGTTCTCCCGGATTGCTGCTGCCAGACTTGCAGGTCAGGCACACTGGTTTGCCGCTGCGCTCCTTCAGCGCCTGATCCACCCGACGCCCCACCACGGCCACAGAATGATTACGCTGCCAATCCAGCAGGCTGTCAGCAAGATGCGGGAAGGAAGGATCATCCTGTTTGTAATGGTTCTTGTAGGCCGTCAACCACAAATCACCCGCGCCGTCTTCGTTTAGCAGGACAGTCTGATAAGCCACGGTGACCGCCGCGCCTTTCTGCACGGCATCAGCCAGGCTCAGCGCATCCGGATTCTTCAGGCGGATGCAGCCATGACTACGAAAACCCGGCACGGAAGCCGGTGCATTGGTGCCATGGAAACCCAGCCCCAGTTTGGCCTCGCCAAAACGGATAAACACCGGACCCAGTGGATTCTCCGGCCCCGGCGGTACCACGGTCAGCACGGGCTTGCCCTGGTTTTTCTGCTCGTCCTGGATGGATTTGGGGACATGCCAACTAGGGTCACGATACACCCCGGTGATGGCATAACTTCCGGTCGGCGTCTGGGTCAGCATCTTGCCCACTGCCACCGGGTAGATTTTTTGCAGATGACCATCCTGATAGAAGAACAAGCGCGCCTGCGGCAGATTGACCACCAGATGCTGCCCGGTCTGACTGATC
>JAFANL010000035.1 GCA_019232735.1 Aquitalea sp.
ACACACCCACAAACACCGCCATCGCCCAGCCAAAGGCGATCACGATCAGGCCGCTGTTATGGCCCTTGGTATTGTTCAGCAGCACATTGGCCACCACGCCATTGCCCAGCAAGACCAAGAGGGCGGTTCCGATAAATTCACCAAACAAGGGATTCATGACATTGTCTCCGCGCCGGAACTCCCGCTACCGTCCACTACTTTGGCGGACTGCTGCTCTGTTCCGACGCCAGCATCCGGCCACTGCGACAAACGCAGCAGACCGGTTTTTCAGATAAATGAGGATGGATGACCGGGGACTTGTGTCCGGCCTGCCGTCTGCCCGGGCATGGCAGCGGCAGGCACGCCGGTCAGGCCTGGCGTCAGGCGTCGGCCCAGGCCTTGGCTGCCTTCACCGCGCGCTCCCAACCATGGACATGGCTGCTGACCGCATCAGCCGGCATGTCCTGGCGGAAGCGACGGTCCAGCTGCCACTGACCCTGGATGTCTTCCACGCCGTCCCAGTAACCCACGGCCAGGCCTGCCAGATAAGCGGCACCCAGCGCGGTGGTTTCGGTGATCTTGGGACGTACCACATCCACGCCCAGGATGTCGGACTGGAACTGCATCAGCAGTTCGTTGACGGTGGCACCACCATCCACACGCAGTTCGGCAATGGCCATGCCGGCATCGGCTTCCATGGCCTTGAGCACATCCATGGTCTGGTAGGCAATGCTGTCCAGTGCTGCGCGGGCGATATGGGCTGCCTTGGTACCCAGCGTGGCGCCGACGATGGTGCCGCGTGCGTTCTGGTTCCAGTGCGGCGCGCCCAGACCGGCAAAGGCCGGCACCAGGTATACGCCGTCGCTGCTGTCCACTTCCTGCGCCAGCGGGCCGACATCGGCCGAATGACGGATGATGCCCAGGCCGTCGCGCAGCCATTTCACCACCGCACCACCAATGAAGATGGAACCTTCCAGCGCATAGTGCACCTTGCCATTCACACTCCAGGCAATGGTGGTCAGCAGCTTGTTGGTGGATTCGATCGGCTGTTCGCCGGTGTTCATCATCATGAAGCAGCCGGTGCCATAGGTGTTTTTCACCATACCCGGACGGGTGCATTGCTGGCCGAACAAGGCGGCCTGCTGGTCGCCGGCCACGCCGGCAATCGGGATTTCCACGCCCAGATGGGCGGCATGGGTGTGACCATACACTTCGCTGGAGCTCTTCACTGCCGGCAACATGCTGGCGGGGATGCCCATGATGTCCAGCAGTTCCGCATCCCACTCCAGGCTGTGGATGTTGTACAGCATGGTGCGCGAGGCATTGGACACGTCGGTCACATGTACCTTGCCGTGGGTGAAGTTCCAGATCAGCCAGCTGTCCACGGTACCGAAAGCCAGCTTGCCGGCCTCGGCACGGGCGCGGGCGCCCGGCACATTGTCCAGAATCCACTTGATCTTGCTGCCGGAGAAATAAGCATCCACCAGCAGGCCGGTCTTGTTGCGGATGGTGTCGCCCAGGCCGCGCTCTTTCAGCTGGTCGCAGAATTCAGCGGTACGACGATCCTGCCACACGATGGCGTTGTACACCGGCAGGCCGGTTTCGCGGTCCCACACAATGGTGGTTTCGCGCTGGTTGGTAATGCCGATGGCGGCAATGCTGCGACCATCAATGCCAGCCTTGGCCACGGCTTCGGCAGCCACACCGGCCTGCCCACCCCAGATCTCCTGCGGGTCATGCTCCACCCAGCCCGGCTGGGGGTAAATCTGGCGGAATTCCTTTTGGGCCAGCGAAACGATATCGCCAGCCTGGTTGAACAGAATGGCGCGGGAACTGGTGGTTCCCTGATCCAGGGCCAGAATGAACTGGTTCTTCATGTGAGGTGTCTCCTTGGCAATCCAAATGGCCGTTGCAGGCCGGGCGCTTTTTTTGCTGACTGGTGTTGACGGCAGCACCTCGAAGGCTGCGCCGTACAGGCGAAACCCGAGGTTGCAATCTTTGTTATGTTGTTTTTTGTATTTATGTTGTTCGTTTTATTTTCGGCCAATTCTAGTTGTCACGCTTCAGCTGTCAATCCACACGCATAAAACTTTCGTGAGCAATCAAAATCCGACCCGCTCCAAGCGGGGCTTACCGTATTTTGCAGCGCAAAATAACGGAAATTCCAATGGCTTGTAAGTCAATGACTACAAGGATTTAGCCTGTTCTTGCTTTGCAGCAAATGTTGTGGCCTGGTCAGCGAGGCAAAATAACAACACCAACGCCAGGCAGCGCAAGAAAAACGCGCATCACGTACGCCCTGAAATTTTGCCTGCTGACAAGCCAGCAACACCCGGACCAAGTACTGGCAACGTAGCACTGCCACTACATCGCAGTTGTGGCAGCATGGCCGGAAACCCAGAACGCCTGCGCCAAGACCATCTCTCTGACTCAGAGCGCAAACCGGACCACTCCCCCGCTTCCGGCATGCCCGGGCCGGCATCAACAAGGACAAGCACCATGCTCCGCAATACCAAGATTCTCGCCACGCTGGGACCGGCTTCCAGCACCCCGCAGCAGATCCTGGCGCTGGCACGCGCCGGGGTAAATGTGTTCCGCCTGAACATGAGTCACGGCAGCCACGACGACCATCGCGCCCGGCTGAGCGCCATTCGGGCCGCAGAAACCGAGATGGGCCGCCCGATAGGCGTGCTGGTGGACCTGCAAGGCCCCAAGCTGCGCATCGGTACCTTCCCGCAAGGGCCGGTCAATGTCAGTACCGGTCAACCCTATCGCTTTGTGCTGGATCAGGTGGACGGCGATGCCGAACAGGTGACCCTGCCGCATCCGGAAGCCTTTGCCGCGCTGGAGCACGGCCATCACATTCTGGTGAATGACGGCAAGTTGTCGTTTCACGTGGAACGTGTGCAAGACCGGGTGATTGAAACCACCGTGGTGGTGGGGGGTGAATTGTCTGACCGCAAGGGCTTCAACCTGCCGCAAACCATCCTGCCGCTATCTGCCATTACGCCCAAGGACCGCAAGGATGCCGAGTTTGCCCTGCAAGAAGGGGCGGACTGGATTGCCCTGTCCTTCGTGCAGACCGCAGAGGACGTGCGCGAACTGCGCCAGATGATAGGCAGCAGCGTCGGCATCGTGGTGAAGATCGAAAAACCGTCCGCGGTAGACCAGCTGGACGATATTGCCGAACTGGCCGATGCGGTAATGGTGGCGCGCGGCGATCTGGGGGTGGAACTACCGCCGGAAGACGTGCCGGTGGTACAGCGCCGCATCGTGCACCAGTGCCGCCATCTGGGCCGCCCGGTGATTGTGGCCACCCAGATGCTGGAGTCGATGATCTCCGCCCCGACCCCCACCCGCGCCGAAGCCAACGACGTGGCCACCGCCGTGTATGAAGGGGCCGATGCGGTGATGCTGTCGGCCGAAACCGCCGCCGGGGCCTTCCCGGTGGAAGCGGTACAGATCATGGACCGGGTGATTCGCCGCGTGGAAAGCGCACCGGACTATCGCCGCGTGATGGCACTGGACTACAGCGCGGCCGATGCGCCCGAACAGGCCGATGCCATTGCCGCCTGTGTGCGCAAGGTATCCGCCATCCTGCCGGTCACTGTTTCCGCCGCCTTCACCACTTCCGGCTCCACCTGCCTGCGGCTGGCACGTGAGCGGCCACACACCCCCATCATGGGCATCTCGCCACGGCTGGGCACGGCACGCCGTCTGACACTGGTATGGGGTGTGGTGGCGTATAACGGGCCGGATGCGGAAAACCTGGAAGACATGGTGGTGAAAACCACCTTCTGCGCCACCAAGCTGGGGCTGGCGGAACAGGGCAAACCGATGGTGATCATCGCCGGGGTGCCATTCGGTACCCCAGGTGCCACCAATCTGCTGCGTATCGTTTATCCCTGATTTCCTGACCGCATGAAAAAAGCCGCCAGCGGAGCCATCCGCTGGCGGCTTTTTCATACACAGATCACCCCGAACCGGGGCAGCGGCTTGGCCACTGCCAAAAACGGCAAGGCCCGCCTTCATACTGGCCAGACCGGCAGAGCCGACTCAATGTCTGGCAGGCAAGGCCGCCCCCAATGACTGTAGGAAGGTATCCAGATACCCTGCCCACAAACTGCTGTCATGGCGGCTGAGACCATGGCCATTGCCGTCGGCCACCGGCGGTGCGTGGACAAAGCGTGTCGGACTGCCGCCGGCGGCAAATGCCTGGTGCCAGGCCGGGGGCTCATCCGGGCCCCAGTACTGATCGTTCTCCGCGTAGATCCACACATTGGGCAGCGTGGTCTGCCGCCCCAGCGCGGCATACAGCTCCGTCAGTTTTTCCGGCTGGCAGCTCTGGCCGGGAGACCGCTCCGGATTGCCTCCCGCGCCGCCAGCAAAATTGATATAGCCGATCACCCCGCTCGGGTGCGTGGCCGCAACCGCCACGGTCAGCATGCCTCCCACCGACTGTCCCTCCAGCACAATGGGCTGATTGGCCGCCCAGGCCTGCTGCCGCACCCAGTCAATGGTGGCCAGCACTGCCTTGCTGCCTGCAGCGGCCACCGTCACATAGTCAGGATGGCCTTCACATTGTCCAGGCAGGCTGAAGTGGGAAGCGTGATATTCCGGATCTCCGCCGCCAGTATTGCCATAGCCGGGACGGATGGCGGCCACCACGGCAAACCCCTTGTCCAGCCAGTACTCCAGCTGGCTACGACCCAGTGGGTGCTGCAACTGGTGGCGCTCCTGCGCAGTGCCGGCACGGCCATGCGAGAAGATCAGCACCGGAAACGGCCCTTGCCCGGTAGGCAGATACACCAGGGCGGGCATGTCCAGCGTGCTGCCGAACAAACCGGCCCCTGCCAGCGGAATACGGGCCTGCTCTGGCTCCGGTACGGTTGCAGCCATGGTTGTTCCGGCCACACCCAGACACAAGGCACACAGTAACCACATTTTGATGTGCTCAAGACGCATGACTGTTCTCCAGGATATCGGCCAGCAGCATGGCCAGCCCGGTCGGGTTGTCTTCACTCATGGCATGGCCGGCAGCCGGCAAAACCCGCAGGGCCACACCAGCCCCAGCCAACGATGCATAAGCGGCGGCCGGCAATGAGCGCTCCCCGATCACGACGCTGCGCGCCATGTTCAGGGCCAACAGTTGTGCCCGCCAGCCGGGCTCTTCCCCCTGCACCAGCGATACCGCCGCCCGATGTACGGCCGGGGCGTGGCTGGCCGCCAGCGATCCGGCCCACAGCGGACTGCCCTCCCGTCCGGCCAGGCGGGCCATGCGGCGCTGGCCACGGCTGACGAATTCCTGTTCGCTCATGGCCGCCAGCGCGCGACTGAACACGCCACCGCCGGCATCCAGATTCGGCTCCAGCAATACCAGCTGTGCCACCTTGTGCGGGCGCAGACTGCTGGCGGCAATGGCCACCGCGCCTCCCATGCTGTGCGCAACGATAGCCAGTTGTGGTAAATCCAGCTGGTCGATCAGCCCGGCCACGGTCGCCGCATGGGCCGCCACGCTGTAGGCAAAATCGTCCGGCCGGTCGGAAAAGCCAGCACCCAACAGATCCAGCAACAAACGTCGTCGGCCCGCCAGTGCCGGATCGGCCGTCACGCGGGGAAAATCACTGGAAGAGGCACAGCCCAGGCCATGAATGAACAACACAGGCGTCCCGGTTCCGGGCAGATCGTGATAGCGCAGCGTGCCGTGGCTGCTGTGATAGGACTGCATGGGGATGGCGTTCCGTAGACTGGGAAAGGACAGCGCCCAGTCTACCCCAGCGCGTGCCGCGCCAAGTACAGGCTTGCACACTGACGGCTTCCCGCCAGCGCAACAGGCCGCATGCTGCGGCCTGTTGTGTGGTGAAACCTCTGCGCTGGGGTTGCGCGCTTAGAACCTGTTCATCGTCTGCTGCGCTCGTTAAATATGGGGGCGATACGGCGTTAAAAACGCGTTCGGAATGCGCATTTACACCATGTAAACTCCGCTTCCTTACGCGTTTTCGCCTTGTCTCGCTCTAGCTCGCGAGACTTTGAACAAGCTCTTAGTTCTTGCTATAGATCTGGTCGAACACGCCGCCATCGGCAAAGTGTTTTTTCTGTGCCGAACGCCAGTCGCCAAAGACATCCTTGAGGGTAAACAGCTTCACCTTGGGGAACTGGCTAGCGTATTTGGCAGCGACCTTCGGGTCACGCGGACGATAGAAGTTTTCGGCGGCAATGGTCTGGCCTTCCGGGGTATAGAGGAATTTCAGATAAGCCTCCGCCTGCTTGCGCGTGCCTTTCTTGTCCACCACCTTGTCCACCACGGCCACCGGCGGTTCAGCCAGAATGGAAATCGAGGGGGTCACGATATCGAACTTGTCCGGCCCCATCTCCTTCACCGCCAGTACGGCTTCGTTTTCCCAGGCCAGCAGCACATCGCCCAGCCCGCGCTGGGTAAAGGTCAGCGTGGCGCCGCGAGCACCGGAATCCAGTACCGGTACATGCTTGTACAACTCGGCCACATAGGCACGGGCCTTGGCTTCATTGCCACCATTTTTCTTCAGGGCGTAGCCCCAGGCCGCCAGATAATTCCAGCGCGCACCGCCCGAGGTCTTCGGATTCGGGGTGATCACTTGCACATCGTTGCGCACCAGATCGTTCCAGTCCTTGATGCCCTTGGGATTTCCCTTCTTCACCAGGAACACAATGGTGGAGGTGTAGGGCGAGCTATTCGCCGGCAGACGGCTTTGCCAGTTCTTTGGCAGCAGGCCCTCGTCGGCCAGCACATCGATGTCGTATGCCAGCGCCAGCGTGGCCACATCCGCCGCCAGGCCATGCTGGATGGATAGTGATTGTTTGCCGGAGCCGCCATGCGACTGCTTGATGGTGAGGTCCTCGCCGGTTTTTTTCTTCCATTGCTCGGCAAAGGCCTTGTTCACGCTTTGATACAGCTCGCGGGTGGGGTCGTAGGACACATTCAGCAGCTCCGCCGCCTTCAGCGGAGTCACCGCCAGCAGCAGAACGGCTGCCAGCGCTTTCAGGTTGGTGCGGATCGTCGTCATGGGGCGGCTCCTGGATCGGTGGGCGTTGTCTTGTGATGGAGCACACTGTAATCAGGATTCGCTTAGTTCCAGAAATGATAATTTCTTATTCTGTTATTCAAAATAAATCTAAATAACGCGACTGATTGCACCTTCTTAAAATTCCAATCAGTCATATTAAAACAATTATTCATTACTTTTTAAGCTATAAAAACTGCCCTATAGTAGCCACATTCGCCTCAGGGACCGTGCCATGACCACCATTGCCGACGATTTCGATTTCATCATCCAGCCCGGCTGGAAAGGAAGTGGCCCCGACCACTGGCAAAGCCATTGGCAGCACCGCCTGGGTGCCATCCGGGTAGAAAATGCCAACTGGCAGCAACCCGATCTGGAAGGCTGGCTGCTCGGACTGGATCAGGCTTTGCAGCAGGCGCAGCGCCCGACCATCGTCATTGCCCACAGCCTGGGCTGCGTGACCGTGGCGCACTATG
The DNA here is from genome assembly GCA_019232735.1 of Aquitalea sp. GTDB lineage: Bacteria > Pseudomonadota > Gammaproteobacteria > Burkholderiales > Chromobacteriaceae > Aquitalea. The sequence goes on from JAFANL010000035.1 coordinate 7,496, forward strand.
CCCGCCGCCATCCCGGGCGGATTGCTGCAGCCTTGCTGGTGGCCCCTGCCGATGTGGAAAGAGCATTCGTGCCTCGCGAGCTGATGCCCTTTGCGCCGCTGCCGCGTCAGGCGCTGCCCTTTCCCAGTCGTGTTGTGGCCAGTGATAACGATCCCTTCTGCAAATCGTCGCGGGCGGCCCGCCTGGCAGGCTATTGGCAAAGTCCGCTGACCTGGCTGCATCAGGCCGGGCATATCAATGTGGCCTCGGGCCATCAGCAATGGGAGGAAGGGCTGGACCTGCTGCCCCCCTTGCTGGAGCGGGCGCGCATCCAGACCAGCATGGCCGCCTGAAGTAGCTGATCTGACCTTACAAGGGAACTGCCCTTTAAGAGAGTTATCAAAGCATCTTTGACCAGGCTGACCGGCGGTGTCACACTCGCTGCCAATCTGTTCACTGAAATTTTGCTGATAATTCCGAAAAGGATGTCCCATGTTTGCTGCTAGCCCGATCAAGACCGCCATTGTCGCCATTGCCCTGAGCCTGCCGATGCTGGCCCATGCCGACGCCGCTCAAGATGCTGCAGCCAAGGAGCTGGCCCAGGTCATCGGCCTGAACAATATGCCGAACGACCTGGCCAACCGCACCACCGGCTCGGCCGGCCCGCTGCTGCAAGAATATTTCGTCAAGAACAAGATCAACCTGACGCCGGAACAGCAGAAGAAGGCCCAGGACGGTTTCAAGACCTATGCTGATGGCGTGCACAAGACGGCTGCCGATTACTTCAATTCCGCTGCCGTGAAAAAGCAGTTCGAGCAGGAAGTGACCAAGAACTACAGCGCCCAGTTCTCCGCTGCCGAAATGCAGCAGATTGTTGCCTTCTACAAGACCCCGGCCGGCCAGAAGCTGATGAAACAACAGCCGGTGGTGATTGATGGCATCATGAAGAACATGCTCGCTTCTGCCGAAAAGACCCTGCTGCCGAAAATGCGCACGGCCGCCGAAACCTACGGCAAGTCGGTCAGCAAGTAAGCACTGACAGCAAAACGATCAAACGGCCCTGCGGGGCCGTTTTTGCTGGTAGGCAAGCCACATCTCGCTTTCGGTAAAGAAAGCGAGGCTCCCTTACAGGGTAAGGGCGGGGGGATCGGGAATAGATGGAAAGGCTGCGCAATCCATCTGTTAGCCGAAAGGCCCGGCTTTGCCGGGTCCTGCACCATCGCACCAATGACCTGGTCTGCAGCCTGCAACGGCCCTGCGGGGCCGTTTTTGCTGGTGCAAACCGGGCATCAGCCATGCGGGTACATCAGGATGTTCTTGGTAAAGGCGCAGGGCAGCGTGCCCGGGTTGTGGTAGCTGTATAGCTGGTCCGAGGCAAAGGTCAGCGACTGGCCCGCCTGCAGCTGATGGCACTGCTGCGGCAAGCGCACTTCCAGCACACCGCTCAGCAGATAGATGATTTCGTGGCAGCCGGGGGCATCGGCTTCGGCATGATAGCTGTCGCCAGCTGCCAGCTGCCAGCGCCACAGTTCCAGCACCATGCCGGGCCGGACCACCGATTCCAGCAGGCTGGCATGGCTGTCGGCCTGCTCTCCCTGCCAGATGCGCAGCGGCAGGCTGCTCTCGTTCCGTGTCGGAAATGCTGGCCTGACCATTTCGCTGAAAGCCAGCCCCAGCGCCGAAGCCAGCTTGTCCACGGTGGCGATGCTGGCATTGTTCTCGCCAGCTTCGATATTCACCAGCATGCGGCGGCTGATGCCGGCGCGCGTTGCCAAGGCTTCCTGACTGTAGCCCTGTTGCAGCCTTGCCTGGCGCAAATTGTCCGCCACGTTCTGAATCACTTCCAGTGAACCGTTTGAACTCTTGCTCATGGTGATGTGCAATATATTGCTCAGATGCTGATTTGTGCATTATATTTCACAGACCCACCACCCGCAACGAGACCCTGCCATGACCACGCTGACCGCCACTGCCGGCCTGCCGCCACCTCATTCCCGCATGCCCGACCTGGTGCTGATCGGCGTCACCATGATCTGGGGCTTTACCTTTCTGGTGGTACAACACGCACTGCAATGGGCCGGGCCATTCGGTTTTGTCGGCCTGCGCTTTGGCGTGGCCGGACTGATTGCCCTGCTGCTGAGCTGGCGTGAGCTGCACGGCCTGACCCGGCGCGAACTGATCACTGGCATGCTGGTTGGCAGCGTGCTGTTTGGCAGCTATAGCCTGCAAACGCTGGGCCTGCAGCTGATTCCCAGCAGCAAGTCGGCCTTTCTCACGGGCCTGTATGTACCGCTGGTACCGCTGTTCCAGCTACTGCTGTTTCGCCATCGTCCGCGCTTGGCGGCCTGGCTGGGCATTATCGTTGCCTTCGCCGGGCTGGTGCTGCTATCCGACCCGCGTGGCCTGCATTTCAACTTTGGCACCGGAGAATGGCTGACCGTGGCCGGAGCCGCCATGATCGCGCTGGAAATCAGCCTGGTGGGCCGCTTTGCCGGCCAGTGTCATCCGCGCCGGGTGGCGGTGGTGCAATTGCTGACCGTGTCGCTGCTGGCGGCACTGGGCTGGCTGAGCAGTGGCGAGCCGGCACCACAAGCGCACCCGGTATTGCTGATCAGCCTGCTGGGCATGGGCCTGGCCACCGCGGTGATCCAGATCGCCATGAACTGGGCGCAGAAAACCGTACCGGCCACCCGCGCCACCATCATCTATGCCATGGAGCCGGTCTGGGCCGGGCTGGTGGGTGCCGTGGCCGGCGAGCAACTGGGCATCATGGCCATCAGCGGTGCGGCTCTGATCGTCGCCAGCGTGCTGATCAGCCAGCTGGGCGGCAAGTCACACTGAAGGGCCAGTCCGGAGGCAAAACGCTTGCCTGCCTTGGCAGACAGCGGCATAAATAGCCAGGACGCACCACTGGCCCGCCATCATGTCCGACTTCGCCTTGCTGCTGGATCAAGTCCGCCACTGCCGGCTTTGTGCCGATCAGCTGCCATTAGGGCCGCGCCCGGTACTACAGCTGCATCCCACAGCCCGTATCCTGATTGCCGGGCAAGCACCCGGCCGCAAGGTGCATGCGTCGGGCATTCCGTTTGACGATGCCAGCGGAGCCCGCTTGCGCGACTGGCTGGGCCTGGATGCCGCCCAGTTTTACGATCCCACCCTGCTGGCCATTCTGCCCATGGGGTTTTGCTATCCGGGTACCGGGCCGCATGGCGATCTGCCGCCCCGGCCGGAATGTGCTCTTCACTGGCGCGCCCGCTTATTGCAGCAATTGCCCAGGCTGCAACTGACGCTGGTGCTGGGCCAGCATGCACTGGCCTGGCACCTGCCTGATGCCGGCAATATCACGTCCGCCGTGCGCAACTGGCAGGCCGGCTGGCCACATACCCTGCCCTTGCCGCACCCCAGCCCGCGCAACAATCTGTGGCTGAAGCGTAATCCATGGTTTGCCGCCGAGGTGCTGCCGGTCCTTCAGCAACGCGTACAACTGTTGCTAAGCGCAAGCTGAACCACTTTGTGCAGCTTGTTTGATCTGTCAGTTTGCCAAAGCAGGGCCGGCATGATTACGCTTGGCACTTGTCTGCTTTCATTCTGGATGTCATGAAACCTGTCGATCTGATCAAGGGCCTGCTGGCCATCGTGCTGGCGCTGGCCTTTCTACTGTGGCTGTACGGCACTTTCGCCAATCAGCCCGATTTCGTTACCACCGCCATGTGGATGGGCGATGCGCTGGTGATGATTCCGGCCTACCTGATCCCCAGCATTACCGCCTGGCTGGTGAAAAGCCCACGGCTGAAAACCGTCGTGCTCATCAATGTCCTGGGCGGCTGGCTGCTGATTCCCTGGATCATCGCCATGGGGATGGCCATCAAGCGCGACGATCTGCGCACGCAGGAATAGTCCGCCGAGCAACAGACTTGATGCTGGCGGCAGCCTTCCCGTAAGCTGCCGCCATGTCCGCTCCTCGCCCCACCACCCTGTTTTCCGCCCTGTTGCGTCCCTTCCTGCGCGACCGGCTGTTGCATATCCTCCTGTTGTTGATGGTGCTGCTGTGGCTGCCCCAGCCGCAAGCCAGCCAGCAGTTTGCCGGCTGGATAGACTGGCCCACCATCCTGACCCTGTCCGGGCTGCTGCTGCTGACCAAGGGCGTTGAAGACAGCGGTTATCTGGCCCATCTGGGCCGGCTGATCATCAACCGCCTGCCAGACGAACGCATGCTGGCGCTGTTTCTGGTCAGCATGTCCGCCCTGCTTTCCACCGTGCTGACCAACGATGTCGCGCTGTTCATCGTGGTACCGCTTACGCTGGGGCTGCGCGGCATTGCCGGCCTGCCCATTGGCAGACTGGTCATCTTCGAGGCATTGGCGGTGAATGCCGGCTCCCTGCTCACCCCCATCGGCAATCCGCAAAACATCTTGCTGTGGCAATTGTCCGGCCTGTCCTTTACTGCGTTTACCTGGCAAATGGCCCCGCTGGCATTGGGCAGCATGGCGCTGCTGTTGCTGGCCACCGCACTGGCCTTTCCCGGCCAACGCATCCATACCGAGCTGCATGATGACGCAGCGGGCTACCAGCCACGGCTGTTGTGGAGCTGCGCCTTGCTGTATGTCGGTTTTATCGTGGCGCTGGAATATGGTCACCCCGGCTGGGGCCTGGCTGCGGTGCTGGTCGGCATTGCCCTGTTGCGCCCGGCCCTGCTGCTGGCAGTGGACTGGAGCCTGATTGCCGTATTCATGCTGATGTTTGTCGACATCCGCCTGCTGACCCAGCTACCGCTGGTGCGCCACTGGACCGATGCCGTGGCCGGGCTGGGCAGCGGCGGCCTGTACCTGACCGCCCTGCTGGGCTCACAGCTGATCAGCAATGTCCCCGCCACCATCCTGCTGGTGAAATACAGTACGGCCTACAAGGTACTGGCCTATGCGGTAAACGCCGGCGGCTTTGGCTGTGTATTGGGTTCGCTGGCCAACCTGATTGCCCTGCGCATGGCAGGCGAGCGCGGCATCTGGCTGCGCTTTCACCTGTATTCCCTGCCCGCTCTATTGCTGGCGGGCGTGCTGGGCTACTGCCTGCTCTGACACCCCGTCACACCATTACACGTAAAAAAGCCCGGTCACCATAACGGTGCCGGGCCAAGCTCCTGACTGAGTGCCGTGCTTACAGTGAAGGCAACAGGCCTGCTGCCACAAAGCGGTTGTAGCTGCCGCTGGCGACCAGGGTGGCGGCCTTTTCGATGTCCGGCGCGAAGTAGCGGTCCTTGTCGTAGAAGCTCACTTGTTCGCGCAG
>JAFANL010000167.1 GCA_019232735.1 Aquitalea sp.
CCGCTCAACCGGGTGCTGCGCCGTATCCGTTCGGTGCGGGAGGAACGTTACAATCTGTTCCGCGGTTTCTTCCGTGGGACCAGCGATGATGCTGAAGGGATGGATGAGGCCCTGGTGCCGCGCTTGCTGAGTATTCAGGCCTGTTCCGGTGCGCACGCCATTGGCCACCCGCTGGCGGCCCTGCATCTGGAACAATTGGGGGTAGAAGTGAAATCAGTACGGCGCAACAGCATCCGCCGGCTGGATTTTGATGGTGACTTTTCCATTGAGGCAAATGATGTGCTGGTGTTGCTGGGTACGCCGGAGCAGCTGGCGCTGGCCGAAGCCAGGATACTGGAAGGCTAGTCACGTTCAGGCCGGGGCGCAGCATGAAATAGGCCGTGTCGATGACACGGCCTTTGTTTTGCCTGCACGCCATTTGCGGATCAGGGCAGGATGGTGGTGATCTGTTTTTTCAGTTCCTGTTTCAGGGCCTGCTGTTTCTCGCCTTCGGTCTTCTTGCCCTTCACCATGGCGTTGAAGTCCAGTGCATAGACCGGCGCATTGATCGGGCCGGTGATCTTCAGCGGCACATTCATGCCTTTCAGGCGACTGAACTCCTGTGGGTTGGCTTGTACGTCCATGGTGTAATCGACGATGTTCTGGGTCAGGTCAACCTTGCCCGAACCTTTTACATTCACCAGCTGTGAAGCCAGTTGCATGTTCTGGCTGCGTGCCACGCCCTTGTCCAGGCGGAAGGCGGCGGACAGCGTGGAGAAGGTGGTTTGCTGGTCGGCCTGGGCCTGGGTGTTCCATTCCTTCAGTTCCGCGGGCAGGTTTTTCAAGGCGGCCACCAGGTCGATACCGGTCAGTGCCCCCTTGTTCAGGCTGGTTTCGACATTGCCGGTCAAGGTGTTGCGCAAATCGAGAAAGGATTTGCCATCAGCATTGATATTGATCTGGCCATTGCCCTTGCCGTCCAGGCGATTGAAGTTGAACAGGTCCACCAGCAGCGGGCGGATATTCATGTCTTTCAGCGTCTGCTTCACTTCCAGATGCGGGGTATCCCGGCGTGCCAGTGAGATGTCACCCTGCAAGCGACCCTGGTAGATATCGGCCGACATCTGGTCCAGTTCCAGCTCCCGCGGATTGATGCGCACGCTGGCATTCAGATTGTTCATGCGGAAGCGGCCCATGGCCAACTCGCCGACGGCAATCTTGCCGGTCAGGTCGAAATAATCCAGCCAATCCAGCGGAATCGGCTTGCTGTCCTGGAAGATGGCCACCGGATCGCCCTTGGCTTCCGGCAGGTAACGGTTGAGGTCGAGCTTGCCTACCGATAGCGTGACCTCATGGCGGGGCTTCATCAGACCGAACTGGCTGACGGTGACCGACAGATCCGATCCATCCAGCTTGCCGGCTACCCGCAGATTGAGGCGCGGCTCGTCCAGATCGCCATCCAGAGCGCCTTCCATGCTGGAAACCAGTTTGCCGCGGGGGAGCAGAGGAGTGGTAACCGTGGCGGTCATGTTCAGTGGCTGCATGCGCAGCTGCTTCATGCCCATCAGCGCCACTGGCGCATCCAGCTTGAAATTGAGACGGGTGTCAGCTGCTTGCCAATTGAAATCACCCTTGAGCTTGTCGGCGGCCAGCCCGCCCTCGGTAAACTTGAGGTTGTCCAGTCCGGCATCAAGCTGGTACTGGCTATGCGCGTAGTTGAGTTTGCCGCTCAGGTGGCCTGATGGCATGGTGATTTCATTGAAGCTGGCATTCAGCTCTGGCACCTTCAGCTCCAGCTGGCTGCTGGGGCGCTCGCTGCTGAAGCTGAAGCTCAGATCCTTGCCGGAGGTCTGCAAGGTGGCGAAATTCAGTTTGTATTGGCCGGTGGCGGCAAACTTGCTTTCCCCCAGACCCGGTACTTCCGAGAGGGCCACTGCATCCAGCTTTTCCAGGCTGACCTGATCGTCCTGAATAGTCAGCGGTGTGCTGATGGCCAGGCGGATCGGGCGCTTGCCATTGCTGAGGATGGCGGCTACGGCCAGATTGGCGTTGCTGCGCAAATCATCAGCATCCAGGCTGATAGTATCCAGTTTCTGGATGCTGCCATTCGTCTGGTCGGTGTAATCGATTTGACCTTCGCGAACCCGCAGGCTGTCCAGTTTCATGCTGATATTACCCGGTGCATGGTGCTGGAACAGGTCCATGACCGACAGCCGACCATCGGCGCTGCGGATGATATGGGCGTTAACCCCATGCAGCTCTACCGTCTTGATCTCGCGATTACCGGTCAATAGCGGTAGCCAGGCCAGGTAGACATCCAGCTGTTCGACGCGGGCAAACTGCTGGGTTCCGCCCGGCTCGCTGATGCTGAGTTGCTTGATGCTCAGGCCTGGAGAGGGAAACAGGGTCGGGCTGATCTTTCCTTCCACCATCACCTTGCGGCCAGTATCGTGCAGCGAGCTGGTCAGGGTGTTACGCACGGCGGTTTCATCAAACTGCCAGAAGATCAGCGCCTGGATAATGACAAACAGGGCCAGCAGCGCGGTGGTGCTGTAGACCGAGATTCGAAGCCATAGCCGGCCGGAGTTCCATTTCATGTGTGCATCTTCGGTGGGCCAAGCAGCTGGATATCTTCATGCAAGCATGAGGTGGCTGACCGTGCTGGTAATCGCCGCTTGCCCGAATTGGGGACGCCAAAATCTTACCGGGCGGCCCGTGTTTGTAAAGCGCGAATTTTAGCATGCTTCCGCAGTGCAGCCGCAATCCGAGCGGTGTAAAGCAGCGGCCTGTACTTCCCCATGTGGTTTGGCTTATGCGACAGCCTTCTGCCACGCCGTCGTGTAGCGCGCAGTCACAGTCTTCATCCCCGTTTCGCCGTCGATACCGCTGCTGTGCTTGCTGATTGTTTTGAGGATTCGGTGAGGGAAGGTCAATTGACGGTGCAATCGCAACAATCCAATGGCATATTTTAGTGCATTGTTATGTATGTCAATGGAATTATTATTTGCTATTTTGCAAATTCCGCAGTGGCCGTTGCCAAGGGAAATTGCTAGCAGGATGCTCACTGCCATCCAGGCTGTTGGTGCTTGTGTGGATTTTTATAAAAATAAATAATTCAATGTGTTAGTGGATTTTTTTCAATGCTTTGAACAACTTTCAGCAAGTTTTTACTAGCAATCTGCAGCATTTGTGGTCTGCCTTCTGGTAGCAGACTGTTGTATCTGTGTTCTATAAAAATGGTGAATGTAATATATAAAACACAATTAATTTACATTTTTGACAAAAATCAAATTTGATGACTTTCAAATTTGAAACACTTAGATGCCTCAGTGGCTTTTATTTTAAACAAAAATAGATATCATTTTAAATAATTACAATTCTTTAAACATGCGCAATAAAATATTAAACAAAAATCCTATTTTTGAGAGTGATTTCGGTGGGTTGATCCGCGATCAGGTGTCATGCAAGAGACGAAAATTTGATGGCTAAATTGATACGAAAGGTAAGTTTCGCCGACTTGCCGATTAACAAGCCGCTGGAGTGGTCGATCTACGATGCCAACAGCAACCTCATCCTGCGCAAGGGGATTGTCATCTCCATGCCTGGGGTGATGGAGAAGATCGTCAGTCGTGGCTACTACCTGGGCGAGGCCGAGGCGTCGGACGGCCCCGCTGGTGATGCGTCTGCAGATGATAAAAAGCATGAACAGGCCCGCAGGGAGCCCACGTTCTTACTGGCAACAGAACTGATCACTTCCATTGCACGTATCCACAAGATTGTGCTGAGCCCGCCCAGCAATTTGTCGAAAATCGAGGAGCTGGTGAGGGAGCGAGCCAAGCAACTCATCACCCTGTTGAGACGGAATAGTGATGCAGTGCTGGCCGCCCTGTATTTCAATCAGGCGAATCGCGATACCCGCCCGGTGAAGCATGCACTGGGTGCGGCTATTGCGTATCTGGTGGCGGCGCAGTTATGCGACGATGAAACGCAATTGATGGCCTTGGTCTGTGCAGGCCTGACACGGGATATCAGCCTTTATCACTTTGATCACTCGTCAGGTAGCTTTGATGTGATCGGTGAGCATGAATATAGCCGCATAAAAGAGCATACCGTCTCATCGGTCCGTATATTGCGCAAGCATGGCATTGTGGATGAAGCCTGGTTGCGCTATGTATATGAGCATCATGAGAAGCCTGATGGTACGGGTTATCCGCATGGCAGAAAAGATACGGAACTGCATGAATTTTCCTTGATTCTGAGCTTGGCCGATGCCTATGCCGGCATGGTGATCGCCAATCAGCGTAGGGGGGGAATGTTGCCGGGTAATTCCTTAAAAGAATTATTCATGAACAAGGGGACCAAGTTCATGGAGAAACATATAACCCTTTTGATCAAGCAAATTGGGATTTTTCCTCCGGGTAGCCTGGTTCAGCTCAGTAATGGTGAAATTGGAATCGTAAAAAGTTATTGCTCTTTAAAAAAACAACCAGAAACCTATGCTGTTTCAGATATCAAAGGTTACCCCAAGGCAGAGCCGGTCTTTCGCGATGTGAGGCAAACAGAATTTGCCATTCAAAGTGGTATCTCATTGGCGAAGTGTAAAGTGGCGATGTTTTCCATTAAAAAAATTTGGCAGGACGTATAACAATGAATTTCATGGATGATATTGGTAATGTGGCTGATATTCAGGAAACGTCTGCAATTGTTTCGAAAACAGACCTGTGTGGCATGATTACTTATGCCAATGATGCATTTGTACGCATTAGTGGTTACTCGCGTGAAGAACTGATCGGCCAGCCACATAATATTGTGCGCCATCCCGATATGCCAAAGTGGGCGTTTGCCGGTTTGTGGGCAACACTGGAGTCCGGCGAGCTGTGGAGAGGTATTGTAAAAAATCGCACCAAGGATGGTGGATTCTATTGGGTAGAAGCAACAGTTGTACCAATTCGTAAAGCAGGCAAGACCATTGGCTATATGTCTGTGCGCAAGCTGGCATCAGAGCAACAGATAAAGAGTGCGGAGAGTTTGTACCAGGGTGCAGCGCCCAAGAAAAAGGCCAGCCTGAGTATCAACAAAATGCTTTCCATTCATTCTGGTTATATGTTGGGCTCACTGTTTGTGATGCTATTGTTGCTTGTTGGCGGCTTCTTGGGTATCGGTGGCATCCGGCAAGGTGAAGCGCAACTGATTTATCAGAATAGACAGGTCTTAAAAGATGTGCTTGTACTGAGCGATTTGAATGGCAAAGTCGAAAGAATGCAAGCCAATCTTGAGCCAAAAGGAAATGTGTCAGCGCCTGTTCATTTTGACCTGAGTGAAATTAATGCCATCACGGTGCAGCAGATCGAGAAGCCACAACTTGAGGAAATCAAGAAAGATCTGATCAGCTTGAATGCGCTATTGCCTGTGTTGCGGGCGAATAATGTGGTGGATTTGGGCGCAGTAGCTCAGAAGAATGTTTCTGAAATCGCAGGTAAGCTGAGAGGGGAAATATTATCGTTGCGCACAGAAATGATCAATTCTGCCAATGAGCAAGTGGCAGCCAATTTGCGTAGTAATGCACTTATTGAAAATGTTTCAATTGCAGGCATTGTCTTTGGTATCTCGCTGGTGCTGCTGTTTGGTTGGTATTTTATGCGTAGTATTGTAAGACCGCTGGAAATGGCGATTGATAATTTTGACAAGATGGCTGAAGGGGATTTGACGGGCGATGTCATCTTGTCTGGGGCCGGTGAGACGGGGCATTTGATTCGTTCCAGCGCTACCATGCAGATGCATTTGAAAGTGGTTCTGGATGAGTTGATGCTAATGTCGCGTAATATTGACCACCATTGCTTGGCATTGAATACAGCCTTGTTTGAAATTAGCGATCACCTGGATTGTCAGCATGACAAATTGATTGATGCTAAGGCACTATTTGAAATCAATACGACGGCAGATGTAAAGGATCAGCTGGAAAAATTAAGTGCGGATGTCCGGCAATTCTTGCTTTCTTCCGAGGTGGCATCTGGCTCGCAAGAAATGATCTGCAATGAAATTGAAGAGGTTCTTTGTATCGAACAATTGAGAAGTCATACCTTTAATGATTTCCTGGAGAAAATTGCGCAATTGAGTGATTTGGTTGTGGATAATCGGATGGAGACCTTGGAAGCGTATTCCATGTCCGCTCAGTTGCATACCATATCAACACAATTGAACGAGATGGTCAGCTACTTTGATGTAGGGCCGAGTGCACGCAATGGATGAGTACGTTAAGAAAATTCATATCGATCAGCTTCGTCCTGGCATGTATATCGCAGACCTGGATTGTGGCTGGATGTCACATCCATTCTGGCTGACACGTTTCAAAGTCAAAGAAGAGGCGCAGATCAGTCAGTTGCGGGATGCCGGTATTGTTGAGTTTTATATTGATACTCAAAAAGGGATTGATGTTTTTGATGCGCAATCCGTCAATGAGGTCAATCTCTCGCTAGATAAGGAAATATTGAATATTCTGGCAGAGAAACCATCTCATGCGGCGACGGCTGATCTGGGCTCTGAGTTGCCGCGTGCCAAGGCCATTCTGGAAAGGGCACATGAGACTATTCATACGGTATTGCTAGATGCCAAGCTCGGGCGTAAGTTGAATCTCTCGCCGGTACGCGATGCCGCAATGCAGCTGACAGAGTCCGTCTGTCGGAATGCAGATGCATTAAATATTCTGACCAGAATAAAAGAAAAAGATAGTTATATATTTCATCATTCAATTAGCGTCGGCGTCTTGCTCATGCTATTGCAGCATGATGCAGGTGTGAGTGATGATGAAGTCATTGATGCAGGTATCGGTGGCATGCTGCATGATATCGGGAAAGTGTATATCGATCCCAATATCCTGAACAAGCCAGGCAAACTGACAGATCTGGAGTTTGCCGAGATGCGCAAACATGTGGGTTATGGTGTTTCTGCGCTAAAAAGCTATCAGGAATTATCGTATGATGTCATTCTTCCTGCGCTGGAGCATCATGAACGCTATGACGGCACGGGTTATCCTTTTCAGAAAAAAGGAGATCAGATCAGCATTCTAGGGCAAAAGGCAGCCATTATTGATGTTTATGATGCATTGACCTCTGAACGCTGTTACCACAAGGGAATGCCACCGCCGATGGCGATCCGTAAAATGTTTGAATGGAGCAAACACCATTTTAACCCTCAGATAGTCAGAGAGTTTGTACGCAGTATTGGCATTTACCCGGTTGGAACCCTGGTTTCCTTGGAGAGTGGCAAACTGGCTGTCGTTTCTGAACATAATGCTGACGATTTGACTAGTCCCAAAGTGGTTGCTTTTTTCCATGCCAGCAAGAAAATACATATCCAGCCACATGAAATTGATCTGGCCAGACATTTTGGCTTTGGTGGTGGGGACCGGATTATTCGCCCTGAAGATGAACGTTCCTGGGGCGTCGATCCACAGTATTATCTGCAACAATGGTTAGGATTCATTTAGGCAAAAATTACCGCAGGTGCTTTGTACTTGGATGCAGTTTTATTATATAAAAGCCAATCGCAGAAGGTTGGCTTTTGCATTTGTTAATTAGAATACGGTATGAATCTGGCAGGAGTCGATGCGGAAATGAGAAATTTGACATGCTTCAAAGGTTGCCTCCTCCTTTGCCAAGAAATCCGGTTAAGGAATGAATAGGCATGAGGAATGGCTGTACTAGTTGCGGTAAGCGAGCCGCTCTGACAGTAGGCCAATAGCCGCTTGATGCATGCTCGTCTCGACAGAGAGGGGGGCTGCCTTCTGCTACGTAGTGGCGGTCGTAAGCCAATGCAGGAGGTCCCGGCCTGAGAAGAGTGTTCAGTTGTGACGATGAATGCGTTCCTGCAAGCCCATTGCTGCTTACCTGGGCATGGGCCGATGCGGGAGCTGCCGCAGGGCGCTTTTTCCCGTTTGGGTGCTGAGGTACATCAAGTGGAAAACGATCATGAACGGGAAGAAGTCCGTCGGGGTATCTCGGATTGCATCGAGATGATCTACCCTCCGAAACGCCGACATGGTTATGCAATTGAGTCGTAGTCAGTTGGTCTAGAGTGATCATATTCCAAGCACTTAAGCGTATATGAAGAGGATGGGGGGCTGTGGGATTTTTTATGCCCAGAAGTGGGTGTGCGGACTGGATGAATTATTTTTTACCATCCTGGCTGTAAATAAATGTCAAATTAATTTACTCCAGCAACAGTCATTGACCAAGTTTGGGTTTATTTGAGCAATGAAAAATCATACAATGACATTGTATTTGCCATTGTTGATTTTATTTGTTTCAATCAGCGCTGCTCTGTTTCGGGATCCATGTATGCCGCAGGATATGATGATCGTAAGAATCTGGCGTGAGGCTTTAAAGAACTACGCGCTGGGTCTGCTTATCAATACGACCGCGGTTTTGGCAATCACTTACATTCTGTCTGGTGGCCCATCCCGTTTTGTCCAAACCTGGTCTGCCTGTGCACTGCTGTTGATGCTGATCAGGTTTTTGCAGTTCATGTATGCCGCCAGACGTTATCGACAAACCAGAACCTTCTTCCCGGTCGACAAGGTTTGCCTGAGTCTTGGCTTGCTGTTGGCCGGTACGCTGTGGGCGGGGCTGGGCTGGTGGGGTATTGCCCATTATCAAGGGACACAGCAGTTTGCCATCATTGTCATCCTGTCCTCGCTGGCAGGGGGAGCAACCGGTACGCTGTCTGCGCTGAGAATAGTTGGCAAAGCCTATATCCTGTTACTGCTGTTACCCGCGTGTGTGCGCCTGTACCAAACGGGAATTCCTTTCTTTGTCACGCTGTCCTTGCTCGGCGTGGTTTTTACCGGGGTCATGCTGTTCAGTCATCAGAACAATTACAAGCTGGTGCGCCGCAGTGTGAGGTTGATGCTGTCCAACAAGGAGTTGGTGGATGAGGTGTCAACCCTGGCGGACGAGCTGAAACACGAAAACAATGCGCTGGAAGCCCGGGTGGAAGAGCGTGGCAACGACTTATTGCGACTGGCCTACCATGACGAGCTGACAGGTCTGCTCAATCGGCACGGGGTGTCCAATCTGGTGAAGTATTTCGGCATCATGCCGGGCAATGTCACTGTTTTTTTCGTCAACCTCGACCGCTTCAAGCAGATCAACGACAGCATGGGGCATGCCGCTGGTGACGATGTGTTGCGCCAGATTGCGCAGCGGCTGGATGGTCTGGCTTCACGCCTGAGCCGCGACATTTTCAGCAATGTCGATTGCCAGGTCGGGCGCTGGGGAGGGGATGAGTTTGTCTTCTACCTGTCGCAACTGGGTGAAGACTCGCTGCCGCCGGAGGATGTGGGGCAGCTGATCCGGAGTGAAATCGGCAACCGGATGAAGGTGGCTGGCAAGATCATTTATATCGATGCCAGCATCGGTGCCGTTTCCGAGCGCGATTGCGATAACCCCAACAATTTGTTCCAGTATGCCGACATTGCCGCTGGCGAGGCCAAGCGCACGGGGCGCGTGGTGCTGTTTAATCCCGCCATCCGCGAGCAGCTGACGCGCAAGTCAATCCTGGCGCAGGATCTGCGCATGGCCATTGCCAACCGGCAGTTGTCCATTGCCACGCAGCCCATTGTGTCGGCTGTGGATCATCAGACGGTTTCCTTTGAAGTACTGATGCGTTGGACCCATCCGGAGTTCGGGCCGATTTCGCCGGAGGAGTTCATTCCTGTTGCGGAGGAGACGGGCATCATCGTCGAGCTGGGGGACTGGGTGATCGAGCAGGCCATTGCGGCATCGGCCGGCTTGTTGCTGCCTGGTCGGGATGCGCGGGCCAAGGTGGCGGTGAATGTTTCGCTGCATCAGCTGCTGCAAGAGGATTTTGTCGACAAGCTGCTGAAGGTGAGCCGTGATGGTTTTGCCGCAGAGAATCTGATCATCGAATTGACCGAAAGCGTTTTCCATGAAAATGAAATCGAAATGGTCAAGCAGGTACTGTTCCGTATCAAGAACCTGGGTATGGAAATCCACATTGATGATTTTGGAACCGGCTACTCCTCTTTTTCCCGTATCTGCGAGCTGCCCATTGATGCCATCAAGATCGACAAGGCATTTATCCAGTCTTCCGATGAAAAGAACATCACCATCATCGAGGCCGTAGTGTTCATTGCCCAGCGACTGAAAATACGCGTGATTGCCGAGGGCATTGAAACTTTGCAGCAAGCGGAACGAATGCAGGCATTGGGGGTAAACGAGTTGCAAGGTTATTTCTTTGGCCAGCCGGTTTCCACGCCTGTTCCCGCTCATGCGAGCTGATCAGAGGCGGATCAGACAAGGATCCTGGCCTTGGGCAGAATGAACGTATGGAACATAATGCGCGCCCATTTCTGGTGGGGGCAGGGAAACTGTCTGAGCGATCAGCCATAGTGGACTGCCTTTAAAATCCATTCAGTGCTGACCAACGATCGACCAGACAAGAAAAAAGCCAACCGCTGACGGTTGGCTTTTTATTTTGCAGATCAAGGATCTACAGGAATTCGGTATGGAGCGGGCGATGGGAATCGAACCCACGGCACAAGCTTGGGAAGCTTGGGTATTACCATTATACGACGCCCGCGAAGAGTCGCATTGTAACCGGCTTTGGCGGGGATGGGTAGGGCTATGTGAGCGGGGGCCTTAGCCTGCCAAGACTGCTGGCAGGCTTGTTTGCGCAGGCACTGTGCTTGATGGGTGGCGGGAGCCATTGGGCGATTACGGTGGGGTTGATACAAAATCAGCACATTTTTGCGCTTGTTTTCCCTGTAGCCGAGAGGGATTATGCGACCGATGACCAAGGGATAAAATGCAGGCTGTGCTGCTGTGCAGTCTTGGTAATCGCGTCGGTTTGGTAATAAAGGAGTGGGAAATGGCGGAAGAGGAATACGAAATCGCGGGCCTGCATGAAAAGCTGCTGGAGGAAGAGGCAGAAAGGGGTGAGCTGGCGCAGAAAATTGCCTTGTTGACGGCAATTCTGGCCACGATCGGGGCTATTGTCAGCTATCAGAGCGGTGCCAAGCAGAATGAGGCTTTGTTCCTGAAAAACCAGAGCATTCTCAAGCAGGCGGAAGCGTCTGATGCCTGGGCTTATTACCAGGCCAAATCGACCAAGGCACATCTGGATCAACTGGCCCTGGTGCTGGTAACGGACCCAGCCCAGAAAGCCATGTTCCAGGCGGATCTGGCCAAGCAGGAAACGCAGAAGCTGGAGCAGCAAAAGAAGGCGGAATCCCTGCAGGAGGAAGCGCGCAAGCTGAGCGAGGAGTCGGAACAGGTATTGCGCCCGCATGAGCGTATGGCACTGGCCATGACGTTGATCCAGATCGCGGTCGCCATGGCTTCCATCACCGTCTTGACCCAGCGGCGCTGGTTGCTGGGGGTATCCATTCTGTCGGCACTGGTCGGCGTGGGGCTGGCGGCAAGCACTTGCTTGTTATAAGTCAGGCAAGAGCGGGGCAGGATGGGTAAAATGACGCGGGCAATTTGCAGGCGGGCCTTTCCCGCCATGTGGTAGTTGGGGGTGGGCCTGGGTCGTGCTGCTATCCAGCAGCGCTGCCTGCTTGTGCAATGAATCAGAGAGGCATGGCTGTGCAACAAGATGAAGCCGGACAACAAGCTCCGGTCGCGGTAGAGGACAAGGTCGCCGCACGGCAGGGCTGGTCGCAGCGGCTGGATTATTATCTGGATGTACTGGGCATGCGGGGCAAGGGGCTGGCCTTGATGGGCGGCCTGCTGGCATGCGGCTGGATCATGGCCGGCATCTACAAGGTACAGCCGGATGAGCAGGGCGTGGTGCTGCGCTTTGGCCGCTGGGTGGATACCACCCAGGCCGGCCTGCATTATCACCTGCCATGGCCGATTGAAACCGTGATGCTGCCCAAGGTCACCCAGATCAAGCAGCTGAAGCTGGCCAATCTGTTTGATGGTGCAGCCACCGACTCCAGCGATCCGCGCGAAAAGCAAATGCTGACCGGCGATGAAAACATTGTCGAGGCGGATTGCGCCGTGTTCTGGCGCATCAAGGATGCCGGCCAGTTCCTGTTCAAGGTGAACAATCCGGAAACCTCGCTACGCATTGCGGCGGAAAGTGCCATGCGCGAAGTGGTATCCCGTACCCCCATCCAGGCGGTGATGTCCAACCGCCGTCAGCAAGTGGCCGATGAAACCCGTGAATTGCTACAGCGCCGGCTGGATCAGGCAGAAAGCGGCATCATCGTTACCCAGGTGCAGTTGCAGCGGGTAGACCCGCCGGCCGCCGTTATCGATGCTTTCAACGACGTGCAGCGCGCCCGGGCCGACCAGGAGCGTGCGCGTAACGAGGCTCAGGCCTACAGCAACGATATCCTGCCCAAGGCGCGTGGCGATGCCGCCCGTATCTTGCAGGAAGCCCAGGCCTATCAGAGCCAGGTAGTGAATCTGGCACAGGGTGAGGCCAAGCGTTTTGATTCGGTGTACCAGAGTTATGCCCAGGCCAAGGACGTCACCGCCTGGCGTCTGTATCTGGACAGCATGGATGAAGTATTGAAAAAGGCCAGCAAGGTGGTGGTGGACTCTTCCGGTAAGGGTGGCAATGGCGGGGTGATGTCGCTGTTGCAGTTGCAGGACAAGGACAAATCCAAGCCGGCGAAGGAGACCCATTGATGGCACGTTCATTCAAAGGCGTCGGTGCCGTTGCGGCACTGGCTGCGCTGTGGCTGCTGTCTTCCTCTTTCTATACCCTCAATGAGGGGCAGAAAGGCCTGATCATCCGTCTGGGTGCTCCCATCGAGGTCAATGCCGAGCCCGGCCTCAAGTTCAAGCTGCCGCTGATCGACACTCTGCAGTTTTACGATGTGCGCTTGCAGACACTGGCACCGCCGCCGGAGCAGGTGATCCTGGGCGATGAAAAGCGCTTGGAGGTGGAAACCTACACCCGCTACCGCATTGCCAATCCGCTGCGTTTCTATCAGGCCCTGCGGACTGAAGATCAGGCACGACTGCAATTGACCCAGCTGGTCAGCACCTCGCTGCGGCGTGAGCTGGGCAAGGTGCCGCTCAAGGCCTTGCTGTCAGAAGAGCGCACCCATATCGTGCAGCAGATCGAACAGGAAACCGCCAGCCGGGCCCGCTCGCTGGGCATCGAGGTAACCGAGGTGCGCCTGCACCGTGCCGATCTGCCACTGGAAACCAGCCAGGCCATCTACGACCGCATGAAGTCGGCGCGCCAGCAGGAAGCCAGAGAGCTGCGGGCCCAGGGCGGACAATGGGCGCAGGAAATCCAGGCCAAGGCCGATGGCGAGCGTACCGTCATCCTGTCCGAGGCCCAGCGGCAAAGCGCCATCATTCGCGGTGAGGCGGACGCCCAGGCCAACCACATCCTGGCGGGTGCGTTCAGCAAGGACCCCAAGTTCTACAAGTTCTACCGCTCCTTGCAGACTTATCGTCAGGCACTGTCGGATTCGGCGCCGACCCTGCTGCTGACACCGGATTCGGCCTTGTTGCATGACTTCCGCAACGGTCCGGCTACCGGCAAGCCATGACCCAGATGACGGTACCACGTCGCTGGCTACCTTCTGGCTGGAGCCGTATGCAAAGGCTGGCCGCCACGCTGGGGCCGGGGCTGGTGGTGATGCTGGCGGATACCGATGCCGGCAGCGTGCTCACTGCCGCCCAGAGCGGCGCGCAGTGGGGTTACCGCCTGCTGTTGCTGCAATTCCTGATCATTCCCTTGCTGTTCGTGGTGCAGGAGCTGACGGTACGACTGGCGCTATCGACCGGCAAAGGCTATGGCGAGCTGATCTTGCAGCGCTTTGGCCCCGCCTGGGCGCGCCTGTCCACTGCGGCGCTGATGCTGAGTTGCTTTGGTGCGCTGTTAACGGAAATGAGCGGCCTGGCCGGTGTGGCCCAGCTGTATGGGGTGCCGGTCTGGCAGAGCGTCAGCCTGGTGGCCCTGCTGATCTTCCTGATGGTCTGTAGTGGCAGCTACCGCGAGGTGGAGCGGGTGGCCATGCTGTTTGGCGTGGCCGAGCTGGCTTTCCTGTGGATGGCGTGGCATGCCTATCCCAACTGGCAGCACATGAAGCCGCAATTGCTGGACATGCCGCTGCACGATGCCAGTTATCTGTACTTGCTGGCGGCCAATCTGGGCAGCAGTGTGATGCCATGGACGGTGTTCTATCAGCAGTCTGCCCTGATCGACAAAGGGCTGGACCTGCGTGACCTGAAGGCGGCGCGGGTCGATACCCTGCTGGGCGCCATGCTGTGCCAGCTGATCACGGCGGCCGTGCTGATCGCGGCAGCGGCGGTGTTCTCCGGCCATGGTGGCGTGGTGCTGGATACCATCCCGGAACTGGCAGATGCCTTTGGCCGTGCGCTGGGGCCGGTGGGCGGTCGTTTGCTGTTTGCGCTGGCGCTGAGCGGCGGAGCCCTGGTGGCCACCATCGTGGTATGCCTGTCCTCGGCCTGGGCGCTGGGCGAGCTGCGCGGCACCCATCATTCACTGGCGCAGCATCCCTTGCAGGCCCCATGGTTTTATGGTGCTTTTGCCCTGATGCTGATTGCCGCCGCGCTGACCGTGGCCTGCAGTGACAGCCTGGTCCGGCTGTCGATTGCCACCGCCGTGCTCAATGCCGTGCTGTTGCCGCTGGTGCTGGGTTTCCTGTATGTGCTGGCCCGGCATGAGCTGCCCGCCAGCTTGCGCTTGCGCGGTGGCTATGCCGTGGTGGTGGGCGCATTGTTTTTACTGACTGGCGGACTGGCTTTGTTCGCCGGCGTGACCGGAGCCCTGGGGGGCTGAGCCGGCACAGGCTTTTCTGAAGGAAGGGTGTAATGGAGCTGGATGGCTTGATGCAGGCACTGGGCATGACGCTGCAAGTGTTTTTTCTGGACCTGATTCTCAGTGGGGACAATGCGCTGGTGATTGCGGTGGCCTGCCGCGCGCTGCCGCCACCACTGATGCGCAAGGCCGTGTTGCTGGGCACCGGTTTTGCCATTTTGCTGCGCGTGCTGCTGACCACGGTGGTGGGTTTCCTGTTGCAGGTCCCGCTGCTGAAGCTGCTGGGCGCAGCCTTGCTGATCAGCATTGCCATCAAGCTGCTGCTGGGTGAGGACGAGGCCGGAAAACGGCCCGGTGCCGCTGCCGACAGCCGCCAGTTATGGTCGGCGGTGTCGGTGGTGGTGATGGCCGATCTGGTGCTCAGCCTGGACAATGTGGTGGCGCTGGCCGCCGCCGCGCAGGGCAGTGTGCTGTATCTGATACTCGGCCTGTTGTTCAGCGTGCCGCTGTTGATGTATGGCAGCCTGTTCATTGCCCGTTTGCTGAATGACTATCCGCTGCTGATTCCATTGGGCGCCGGCCTGCTGGGCTGGGTGGCCGGCCAGATTGCAGTGACCGACCCCTTGCTGGCGGACTGGGTCAATACCCAGGCTCCGGCGCTGCAAGTGGTGGTGCCATTGCTCTGCGTGGTGTTCGTGCTGGTGGAAAGCCGCATCATCCGCCAGCGCTCGGCTGGGCTGACGCCACCGCCACCACTGGGCTGGATGGAAGGCCTGCTGGGCCGCTTGGCGCGCATTGGCGAGGCGGGGGCTGCTGCTCAGGTGGTGGAGACCAACACGGCACCAGCGCGTGTCGAACCCCAACGCATCCCTGAGCTGGCAGAGGCCAGTCTGCAGCGCGTGGTGGCGACAGAAGCCGTGTCCGCCAGCGAGGCCTTGGCCCAAGCCCTGCCCGCCGCGCCCATGCTGGCCACTGCCATGGCGGAACTGGCCAGTGGCCCTGGCAGCAGTGAAGCACTGCCTATCGTCGCTGAATCTGCCCCAGTCCCCGCCGAGTCCGTCGTTGAACCGGCGGTAGAGCCTGTTGCCGTGGTCCGGGCAGAGCGTCCGCCACGCAAGGACGGTCTGCTGTCCTCGCCGGGCCTGGCCTTGCTGGTCAAGGTATTGCTCGGCGCGGCGGTACTGATCGGGGTGTGCGCCCTGGGCTGGTTGCTGTTCCACTTGCTGAGCCAGGGCTTTCTGCCGACACCGGCACCCAGCGACAAGCTGAAACACTAAGCCGCCATGGCTTGGCCCGCCAAGGGC
>JAFANL010000281.1 GCA_019232735.1 Aquitalea sp.
CTGCGCAGGCTGTGGATCTGTGCAATGGCGACCGCCATGGCGGCGATGATCACCATTACCAGCAGGCCGAAGCCCAGCAGCAATCGGTGTGTCACTTTCAGATTATTCATGTTCACTTCTCCCAAAACGCCATGTCGGCCTTAGCCACGATCCGTCACATCCACCAGCGCCATTTCATCACTGCTCATCAGGCGCTCGATATCCACAATAATCACCATTCTGTCCCCCTGGGTACCCAGCCCCTCGATATAAGTGGTTTCCACCACGGAGCCGAATTCGGGAGGATCACGCAATTCATCTTCATGCAACTGGATGACATCGGATACGCCATCCACCACCATTCCCACGGTACGCTGGAAAATATTGAGAATGATCACCACGGTAAAGGCGTCGTAAACCGGCTCGCCCAGCCCGAACTTGATCCGCATGTCGACAATCGGCACGATACTGCCGCGCAGGTTGACCACCCCCTTGATAAAGGAGGGGGCATTGGCAATGCGCGTCACCGCCTCGTAGCCACGGATTTCCTGCACCTTCAGGATATCGATGCCGTATTCTTCCTGCCCGAGGGTAAACACCAGCAGCTCGCGGGCGGCCTTGCCTTGTGCATGGTGGTATTCCAATTGTTCTGCCATCTTGTCAGCCTTCCCCTTTACACTTCACCAGCCACGACCTGTCGTGCAGCGGCATGTGCCACACGCTGGTTGTGACGCGCGATGGTGGTGATATCCAGAATCAAGGCAACCCGGCCATCTCCCATGATGGTGGCGCCGGAAATACCCTCTACTTTGCGATAATTGGTTTCCAGGTTCTTCACCACGAACTGCTGCTGACCGATCAGTTCGTCCACCTGCAATGCCAGCTGCCCACCACCGGACTCCACGATAACCAGGATGGCCTTGGTCGGATCGTCAATCGCCGTGCCGGCCGCATTGCCAAAGAACGTCGCCAGCGACACGATGGGCAGGTACTGCCCGCGCACATTCACCAACTGGCCTCGCCCGGCCACGGTCTTGATGTCCTGTGGCTGCGGTTGCAGCGACTCCAGCACGAAATTAAGCGGTACCACATAGATATCCTGCCCGATCCCCACTGACATGCCGTCCATGATGGCCAGGGTCAGCGGCAGGCGGATGCTGATGGTGGTGCCAAAATCGGCCATGGAGTCGATATCGATGCGTCCACCCATGCTCTGGATATTGCGCTTCACCACATCCATGCCCACACCACGGCCAGAGACATCGGTCACCTCGGCGGCAGTGGAGAAACCGGCCTCAAAGATCAGTCCCCATACTTCCGCATCGCTCATGGCATCCGATACCGGCATGCCACGCTCGCGGGCCTTGGCCAGAATGCGCTCGCGATTAAGACCTGCTCCATCATCGGTGACTTCGATCACGATGCTGCCACCCTGATGGAAGGCACGCAGGGTCAAACGTCCCACCGGCGATTTGCCCTTGGCAAGCCGCGCCTCCGGCGACTCCACGCCATGATCCAGGCTGTTGCGCACCAGATGGGTCAGCGGGTCGGCCAGCTTCTCGATGAAACCTTTGTCCAGTTCGGTGCTCTCGCCCACCATTTTCAGCTCGATCTGCTTGCCCAGCTTGCCCGCCAGATCACGCACCACGCGTGGGAAACGGTTGAAGACAAAGGAAATCGGCGTCATGCGGATGGACATCACCGCCTCTTGCAGCTCGCGTGAGTTGCGCTGCAAGGCGGACAAGCCATTCAGCAAACGCTCGTATTGCACGGCATCCAGATCCTGGCTGGACTGGGTCAGCATGGATTGGGTGATCACCAGTTCACCCACCAGATTCAGCAGCAGATCCACCTTGTCGATATTGACCCGGATGGAGCTTTCCGCCACGGCAGCAGCACGCTCGACCCGTGGCGCCACAGCCACGGCGGGCACTTCTGGCGGGGCTGGGCGAATGGCCGCTTCCGGCACAAACAGCCCGAAGCCCTCCTCTTCGTGCAACACAGGCGAAGCAGCGACAGGCACGGGAGCAAACAGGCCAAAGCCTTCTTCTTCGTACGCCATGTCGCCACTTTGCGACTGGGCGGGAGCAATAGGCGCGAACAGGCCAAAGCCATCCTCTTCCAGTGCGATATCCGCATTAACCGAGGCAGGCAGGGGTTCGAACAGACCAAAGCCATCGTCCTCCAGCATGACGGCAGCCCCGCTCGCGTCAGCCGTCTCAATGCTGGCAGACAGGAACAGGCCAAAATCGCCCTCGTCTTGCAGGCCGTGATCAACCGTGATGTGGAAATGTTCAGGGGAGATGGAAAAAGCCAGTGATTCTGCCACCTCATCCGCATCCAGCGAGGAGGTGAACAGCAAGACCCAAGGCTGCCCCTGGTCCGGATGACCATCCTGCACCACGCTGAGCTGACCCAGGATCGACAAGGACTGCAGCAGCTCGGGGTAATCGATTGCGGGCAAGGGTTCCAGCTCGATATACAGGGTGGAAACCCGTGGCGTCTGCAATGCTTGGGCGGAGATGGCACCGGCAGGCCGGGAAGGGGCGACTGGCTGAGCCAGCGAGGCAGAATCCCCACCGCGAACCAGCGACTCCAATTGCTGCTCCACCTGGGCAACCGTTTCGCCATCCAGTTTCGGTCCGCCACGATGCGCCGCCAGCATGCCGGCCAGCACGTCCTTGGAAGTCAGGCAGACATCCACCATGGCGGCCGTCAGGACCATGCTGCCCTTGCGTACCTTGTCGAGCAGGTTTTCCAGAATATGGGTCAGATCGGCCAGATCGGAGAAACCAAAGGTGGCAGCCCCACCCTTGATGGAATGGGCCGCGCGAAAGATGGCATTCAAGTCCTCGCCATCCGGGCTGGCCAGATCCACCCCCAGCAACACTGACTCCATGGTGGCCAGATGTTCGTCCGTTTCATCAAAGAACACCTGATGAAACTGCGACATATCAATTGACACGATGCTTCCCCTTGCTTCGCAAGCCGGCCCCACATGGCAGGTCAGCACCGGCACTCAGCCAGTCCTTGACCATGGGCCGGACAGTCAGCCAACCAATCGTTTCACGACATCCAGCAGTTTTTGCGGATCAAACGGCTTGACCAGCCAACCCGTGGCACCCGCCGCCCGCCCCAGGGATTTCATCTGGTCGCCGGACTCGGTAGTCAGCATCAGGATGGGCGTGGTGCCGTAGGTCGGCAATTTGCGCAAGGCGCGAATCAGGTTCAGGCCATCCATGCCCGGCATGTTCTGGTCGGTCAGGATCAGGTCAAAATTATCTGCCTGCGCACGAGCCAGCCCGCCATTGCCATCAATAGCCTCTACCACTTCGTAACCTGCACTTTTCAGGGTAAAGGTTACCATTTGACGAATGGACGCCGAATCATCGACGGTCAGTACTTTTTTTGGCATGTGATTCCCACTTTTCTTTTGTTCGCGCTCAAAACAAATCAATGCTGCCACTCTGCATATGTCCCTGAGCAACCGGGTTCTTTGCCAGGGACTCACGCAATTCAGCCAGCCGGGCAGAGGCTCTCACCTCCCACTGCCCTTGTCGTTGCTGTTGTTGGTTGCTCAGTTCCATCATCTCTTCAATGCCATATAGCCGCTTTCCTACATGGCTGATCAATTGCGACACCAGATCCTGAAACTGCAAGGAACGCACCGCATCCCCCACATGCACCGACAGCTGGGCCACACCCTGACGCAACAGCCCTACCGACTCGGCCATGACCGCATCCATCTGGCGAATGCGGCTGGAGGTATCATCCAGCTTTTGCTTGGCCTGCAGGGTAAACATCATGTCCTGGGAGGCCAGCTGGTTGATCAATGATTCCGCCAGCTGCACCGAGCCGTTCACCCGCCCGATCAGATTACGAATCTCTTCACTGAAACTTCCGGTGCGCCCGGACAGATGCCTGACTTCGTCAGCCACCACCGCAAAACCACGCCCGGCCTCGCCAGCCCGTGCCGCCTCGATGGATGCATTCAAGGCCAGCATATTGGTCTGATTGGTAATGGAATGAATTTCATCCAGCAAATGGATGACACCCTGCATTTCCTGGCCAATCGACTCCATATGCTCCACCAGCAGCATGGCAAGGCGGCTGTTTTCTACTGTTTTCTCGACAAAACCGCCCATGGCATTGGCAATTTCGTTCACGAAACTGGTAAACGACACGGCATGTGAATCAATGCCCACTTCGCCTTGCGCCAGGCTCTCCGCCAATTGCAACTGGGCAGCCGCCTCGTTGGACAGACCGGAAAAACTGTTCACCAGCGTTTGCACGGCATCCTGAATCAGCACCTGCACCCTGGCGACTTCATCCTTGGACTGTGCGATCTGATCCTGGATGAAATCATGGCAAGCCGGCAAATCATCTGCGGCCGTCAATCCAGCCTCCACGGAGACGGACTCATGCGCATCCTTCACCCCGATCTCCTCGGATAATGGCAGCAGAAACAATATGACGAGCAATCCCAGACTCAAAGGGAGGGATACACCCCATATTGCCCCGCCCCATAATGGCGCAGTCATCAAGACCAAGACACCTGCCACACAGAAACCACGCACCACGACGCTGCGCTGCTGAATGGAAAGACCCATGTACCCCCCGGCTTGCCGACACAATTGTCAGCCCACTATATCGTAATCAACCAATATGTCAGGTAAATCAAGCTTCATGTCAAACCAAAAATGTAAATGCAGAGCCAAGCGGGAAGAAACATCAGTTACTTTTACAATTCAACGCAGAATAAAACACATTAAAAACAATTCATTACACAGCCATACTTTCAATCGCCATCCAAAATAATGTTTCAAAAAACAATCCTGCCTTTAGCGAAAAAGCAGCCGGTAGCACGGCGGTGATTTTTCTTTTATTTACTTTATTGTAAACATTTTATTGAAACAGGCGATTTCCAATACTTGCAGCACGGTATCGCGGCAGTTGACCAGCGACATCGCTTTTTTCTGGCTGGTGGCGCGCTCCTTCAGCAGCAGCAGCATCCCCAGCGCCGAGCTATCCAGAAATGGTACCTGATCAAAATCGACCTGAATTTCTTGCACGGCGGCATTTTCCAGCAATTCCTGGCTGGCCAGACGGAAGTCCTTGTGCAAATTAAAATCAAACTGTCCGACCAGCACCAGTTTGCCAACTTGACCTTCCACTTTTACCACTGGTTTCATTACGTTTTCCCTTGGTTCATATCACGCATCAGCCAACCCTGTGCTGCTTTCACAGCAAGGTAGGCTCAGTTCAAAATAGGCACCGCCCACAAGCCGGTCCCCGCCCACAATCACACCAGACAACTCTTCGGCCACTTTCTTCACAATCGACAAACCCAGACCTGTCCCCCCCGTCCGGGTAGTGAAAAATGGCTCGAACAACCTGGCCGGGTCAATACCGTTCAGCCCCGTACCATCATCCTCAACCCGGAAACACACCTTGCCTTCCTGCAAATAGACCAGCAAGCCGATGCGCCCCCCCTCGGGAGAAAACTGCATGGCATTTTCTAGCAGATTGACCAACGCCCCCTGTAGAGCCTTGCGATCGCCCATTACCGTTATGGCAGAAGGCAGCTGGATATTACAATCCCAAATCATGCCACGCTCATGACATTGTGGAATAAGAATTCCGGAGACATCCTCAACCAGTGCCGCGACATCCAGCGGCTCCAGCGCACTGGTCTGGCCACGGACAAAGCCCAGCATGTTCTGAATCAAGCCTTCCAGCGCCTTCATTCTGGCCAGACTCTTGTCGACAAAGCGGGCCCTGTCCTCCGGGCGCAATCCCTCTTGCTTGAGGTTGGCGGTATAGAGCATGGCTGTCGCCAACGGGGTGCGCAGCTGATGCGCCAGCGATGCGGCCATCCCCCCCATTGCAGCCAGTTTCTGCTGATGGGCCAGCTCAACGGTTAGGTGGTGCAGGCGGCTGACATCATGCAACAGTACGATACGGCCACCGGAAGCCGGCAGATCCTGATATTGCAGAGCCAGCCGGCATGCACCCTGTTGCGCTGGCAACGTATAAGTCCCATCCATTTCAGAAGACGTCCAGCCGGCCATGACAGCATCCCAAGCCTGCCCGGCATGCTCCCCTTGCAGCAACAACTGGGCGGCGGGATTTTCCGCTACAACCAGTCCATTGGCAGACAACTGGACGACACCGGCAGGCAATGCTTCCAGCAACATACCCAGCCGTTCGGCCAGTTCGGCGTTTTCGTCACGCTGTTTTCGCAATTGGTTGTTAGCCTCATCCAATTGCGCATTCAGCACGTTTACTTGCACTTCCAGCTGGCGATAGGCCTCGATCAGCTGACTGGAGACGGTGTTGAACTGCTCGAAAGCCGCTTCAAGCATCTCCTGGTCTTTCAAATTTGATGCTGTCTTGGCCATATTTCGCGACGTATTTGTAAAAAGGACTTAAACAGTATGATAATGAGTAAATCTCGGCCAAGCCAAGCTAAAGTCTGATCTGCACCAAGACAGTTTTCAAAGAAAGCTGGGAAAATGAACCATTGGCGTATACAACGGGAGTATTACGCCGCCCCAACGAACCGATGCAGCGGAGGTTTCTGTGTCAGAGCTTCTCAAAAAAATTGATGCCAGAACAAAACTGGCGGGCACCAACAAGCTGGAAATCCTGCTGTTCTCCCTGGGTCATGACCAGCGAACGGGAAGAAAGGAAATTTTCGGCATCAATGTGTTCAAGGTACGCGAAGTGATGCGCACACCTGAAATCACATCGGCTCCGGAAATGCCGTCTTCGGTTGAGGGGATGGTCAGCTTGCGCGGTGCATTGGTACCGGTGATCGATCTGGCCAAATATGCCGGTATTGTCACCAACAACAAGCCGGAAATCATGATCGTGACCGAATACAACGGTCACACCCAGGGTTTTCTGGTGGAAGCCGTGGATACCATCCTGCGTCTGGACTGGTCCGCCATGCGCGTGCCGCCGGACATGATCACCAACCGCATGGCCGGTCTGGTGACCGCGGTGACCGAGCTGGATCAGGGCACGCTGGTGATGATGATGGACGTGGAAAAAGTCCTGGCGGAAACCTCGCTGGTGGATGATTCCCATCACTTCATCAATATCGAGCCGGTCAAGGAAGAGCGCATGATCTTCTTTACCGACGACTCGGCAGTGGCGCGCAAGCAGATTGAACGTACCCTGGACGCCATGCAGGTAAAATATGCCTACGCCATCAATGGCATGCGTGCTTGGGAAGAATTGCAAAAAATGGCCATGCAGGCCGAATTG
The DNA here is from genome assembly GCA_019232735.1 of Aquitalea sp. Taxonomy (GTDB): domain Bacteria; phylum Pseudomonadota; class Gammaproteobacteria; order Burkholderiales; family Chromobacteriaceae; genus Aquitalea. The sequence continues at coordinate 7,252 of JAFANL010000281.1, forward strand.
TCCGGCAAGCGCCTGAACGAAACCCTGCATCTGGTCCTGACCGACGTGGAAATGCCGGAAATGGACGGCTATATGCTGACCAAGCTGATCAAGAGCGACCCGCGCTTTGCCGGCATCCCGGTCCTGATGCACTCCTCGCTGTCTGGCAGCTCCAACCAGAAACTCGGCCAGTCCGTTGGCGTCGATGAATATGTTTCCAAATTCGAAGCCCAGAAACTGTCCATGAAACTGCGTGAAATGCTCAACCTGGCCAAGAACTAAACCAGACCGGACAGTGATTCGGGAGAGGATCCAAATATGTCAGCTACAGATGCATCCTTGCTAGCCAGTGTTGATGCCCGTACCAAACTGGCAGGCTCCAACAAGATGGAAATCCTGCTGTTTTCGCTCGGTACCCGCGAAACCTTTGGCATCAATGTATTCAAGGTGCGGGAAGTTTCGCAAACGCCGGCCATCACCAAAACGCCGAACATGCCATTTGGCGTGCAGGGCGTATTGTCTCTGCGCGGCAACATCATTCCGGTGATTTCGCTGGCACGCTTTGTCGGTTCCGAGCAGAACGCTCGCAAGTTCGACACCATGATCGTGACCGAATTCAACAAGAGTACCCAGGCTTTCCTGGTGGACTCGGTAGATCGCATCATCCGTGTGGACTGGGATCGCGTTCGCGCGCCGGAAAACATGATGAACAGCAGTAGCGCCAACTCCAACCTGATTACTGCCATTACCGAACTGGAAGACGGCAAGCTGGTTTCCATTCTGGACGTTGAACAGATCCTGGCGACCGTAGTGGGTGAACCGCGCCTGCCGGACATCCCGACCGCTCAGCTGGACATCGATCAGTACATGTTCTTCGTGGATGACTCGGTGGTGGCACGCAAGGAAATCACCAGCGTACTGGAAAAGATGGGCATCAAGTTCCAGCAGGCCACCAATGGCCGCGAAGCCTGGGAACGCCTGCAGGTACTGGCCAGCCGCACCTGGGGCGAGGACGAATGCCTGCACGATTACCTCAAGATTATCCTGGTTGATGCCGAAATGCCGGAAATGGATGGCTATGTATTGACCAAGCTGATCAAGTCCGATGCGCGTTTCAAGGGCATCCCGGTTATCATGCACTCATCGCTATCCTCCAATGCCAACAAGGCCATGGGATCCAGCGTGGGTGTCGATGCCTATGTTGCCAAATTTGATCCGGCAATACTGGCTGAAACTTTGATTCCATTCCTGCAGAGGTAACCGTTAAAATTAACGGCTCAATGGAATACCGACATTTCAGGAACAACCTAGATGCCAGATAAAAACATGCGATTCCTCGTTGTGGACGATTTCTCGACCATGAGAAGGATTGTTCGCAACCTGCTCAAAGAGTTGGGGTTCACCAACGTAGATGAAGCCGAAGATGGCCAGGTGGCTCTGCACAAGCTGAAAACACAGCATTTCGACTTTATCGTTTCCGACTGGAACATGCCGAACATGACCGGCATCGAGCTCCTGAAGGCAGTCCGCGCCGACCAGCAGATCAAGCACCTGCCGTTCATGATGATTACTGCAGAAGCCAAGCGGGAAAACATCATCGAAGCAGCCATGGCCGGTGCCAGTGGCTATATCGTCAAGCCGTTTACCGCCGCCACACTGGAAGAAAAGATGAATAAGATCTTCCAGACCATGGCCAAGTAAGCCGAATAAACATAGCAAAAAAACCTGCCTAGTCAGCATTGAGGAGAAGCTATCGTGCCGGATCACATTCTTGAAAGTGGAGATTCACCGGATCTCGAAGCTCTGTTTGACAGCATTGCCAGTCAGCAAAAAGAAGCTGAAGCCAGCACCGACATCGAGACGGTCTCCGCGCCGGCAGATAGTGATGTCAATACCGGCGGTTCAGCTGTCATGTACGAACAAATTGGCCAACTGACACGCAAAATGCATGATGCACTGCGCGACATGGGCTATGACAAATCACTGGAACGCGTGGCAGAAGCCATCCCTGACGCCAAGGACAGACTCAGCTACATTGCCTCGCTCACCGAGAGCGCCGCTGAGCGCGTGCTGAATGCCACCGATCTGGCCAAGCCATTGCAAGACGATCTGGAAAGCAAGGCCAAGGGATTGAGCGAACGCTGGAACCAGCTGTATGCCAACCAGCTTTCGGTTGAGGAATTCAAACAGCTGGCGGAAGAAACCCGCCACTACCTCAACTTTGTTCCCAAGCAGACCCAAGCCACCAATACCCAGTTGCTGGATATTGTCATGGCACAGGATTTTCAGGACCTGACCGGCCAGGTCATCAAGAAAATGATGGATATGGTCAAGACCCTGGAAACCGAACTGGTCTCCTTCCTGATCGAATTCTCGCCGGATGCCAAAAAGGCCGAGCTGGATTCAGCTCTGCTCAACGGGCCTGTCGTCAATCCGGAAGGCAGGACCGACGTAGTTTCCAGTCAACAGCAGGTTGATGACCTGCTGGAAAGCCTGGGCTTCTAACAACAAGTGGTGCATGTGTGAGCGGCATAAGCGGGGTGAGAATATGAGCGATTTTGGCGGCATGGAAGAACTGCTACAAGACTTCCTGATGGAATCTACCGATTTGCTGTCCGACGTGGACAACAAGCTGGTCGAGCTGGAAAAACGTCCGGAAGACAAGGCATTGCTGAATGACATCTTCCGGGGTTTCCATACCATCAAGGGCGGTGCCGGCTTTCTGAATGTCGGACCGATGGTCAATCTGTGCCATCGCACCGAAAACCTGTTCGACAAGCTGCGTAATGGCGAACTGCACATCACCCCGGAAGTCATGGACGTCATCCTTGACGCCACCGGCATCGTCCGCGACATGTTCGGCACCCTGGGTCAGGGCCTGATGGTTGCAGAAGCCGATGCCGACGTACTCAATGCCCTTGACGCCGTTTTGTCCGGCCAGCAACTGAGCAAATCCGAGCCTGCAGCCGCGGCCCCGGTCGAAGCCGTCGCTGCCCCCGCTCCGGTGGCAGCGCCAGCGGATGGTCCGGACTGGAATGCCCTGCACCAGGCGATTGTCCCGCAGGCAGCCGCACCGGCCCCGGTTGCTGCACCGGCAGCACCCGCTCCGGTTGCCTCCCCAGCCCCAGCTCCAGTCGCAGCACCGGCTCCGGTGGTGCATGCACCGGTACAGGAGCTGGTAACGGCGGCAGAACACATTCCCGCAGCCAAACCGGCAGCCAAGCCAGTGGCCAGCAAACAGCCTAGCAGTGCCGGCAACAGCAGCGGTCCGCAGGAAAACACCATTCGTATCGATACCGTCCGCCTGGACATGGTATTGAACCTGTCTGGTGAAATCGGCCTGACCAAGAACCGTCTCACCACCCTGCGCACGGAAATCCTGCAGGGCAATCGCGACGGCAATACCCTGCGCTCACTGGACGAAGCCATCAGCCAGCTGGATCTGCTGGTAGGCGACCTGCAAAACGCGGTGATGAAAACCCGCATGCAGCCGATTGGCCGCCTGTTCCAGAAGTATCCGCGCCTGGCGCGTGACCTGGCTCGCCAGTTGGGCAAGGAAGTG
>JAFANL010000133.1 GCA_019232735.1 Aquitalea sp.
TGCTGCGCATCCATCTTGGTCGGCGGAGCCAGCCACAGCTTGACCGGCAGGTCGCGCTTGCCTTCCAGCAGCTTGGAAGCAGCACGGAAGTGACCGATATTGGTCATGCAGGAACCGATGAACACTTCGTCAATCGGAGTGCCGGCCACTTCGGACATGAATTTCACGTCATCCGGGTCGTTCGGGCAGGCAACGATAGGCTCTTTCACGTCAGCCAGATCAATTTCGATCACGGCGGCGTAGTCGGCATCGGCATCACCCTTCAGTAGTTCGCCATTGGCAATCCACTCTTCCATCTTCTTGATGCGGCGCTCCAGAGTGCGGGCATCAGCGTAGCCGTCGGCGATCATGGTCTTCATCAGGGTGATGTTGGAACGCATGTATTCGGCGATCGGCTCCTTGTTCAGGTGCACGGTACAACCGGCAGCGGAACGCTCGGCGGAAGCGTCGGACAGTTCGAATGCCTGCTCAACCTTCAGGTTCGGCAGACCTTCAATTTCCAGTACGCGACCGGAGAAAATGTTCTTCTTGCCAGCCTTGGCCACGGTCAGCAGGCCTTGCTTGATGGCGTACAGCGGGATGGCATTCACCAGGTCACGCAGGGTGACGCCCGGTTGCAGTTCGCCCTTGAAGCGCACCAGTACTGATTCCGGCATATCCAGCGGCATCACGCCGGTAGCTGCGGCAAAAGCCACCAGACCGGAACCGGCCGGGAAGGAAATGCCGATCGGGAAACGGGTGTGGGAGTCACCACCGGTACCCACGGTATCCGGCAGCAGCAGACGGTTCAGCCAGCTGTGGATCACGCCATCGCCCGGACGCAGTGCAACGCCGCCACGGGTGGAGATAAAGGCCGGCAGTTCCTTGTGCATCTTCACGTCCACCGGCTTCGGATAAGCGGCGGTGTGGCAGAAGGACTGCATCACCAGATCGGCGGAGAAGCCCAGGCAAGCCAGGTCTTTCAGCTCGTCACGGGTCATCGGGCCGGTGGTATCTTGCGAACCCACGGTGGTCATCTTCGGTTCGCAGTAGGTGCCTGGACGTACGCCCTGGCCTTCCGGCAGACCACAGGCGCGGCCAACCATCTTCTGTGCCAGCGAGAAGCCCTTGCCGGAGTTGGCCGGGTCTTTCGGCAGACGGAAGGTGGTGGACGGAGCCAGACCCAGCGCTTCGCGCGCCTTGGAGGTCAGGCCACGGCCGATAATCAGGTTGATACGGCCACCGGCGCGCACTTCATCCAGCAGCACATCGGATTTCAGCTGGAAGCTGGCAACGGTAGCGCCATTCTTTTCGATCTTGCCTTCATACGGGTAGATGTCGATCACATCGCCCATTTCCAGCGCAGATACGTCCACTTCGATCGGCAGCGAGCCGGAGTCTTCCTGGGTGTTGAAGAAGATCGGTGCGATCTTGCCGCCCAGGGTCACGCCGCCAAAGCGCTTGTTCGGCACAAACGGGATGTCCTGGCCGGTAGCCCATACCACGGAGTTGGTGGCGGATTTGCGGGAAGAACCGGTACCCACCACGTCGCCCACGTAGGCAACCAGATGGCCTTTTTTCTTCAGGTCTTCGATGAACTGCATCGGACCGCGCTTGCCATCTTCTTCCGGCACGAAGGCAGCACCCGGGCGGGTGTTCTTCAGCATGGCCAGATAGTGCAGCGGGATGTCCGGGCGGCTCCAGGCGTCCGGTGCCGGCGACAGGTCGTCGGTATTGGTTTCGCCCGGTACCTTGAATACGGTAACGGTGATTTTCTTTTCCACTTCCGGACGGCTGGTGAACCATTCGGCATCCGCCCAGCTTTGCAGCACGCCCTTGGCGTTGGCGTTGCCACCGTTGGCCAGCACTTGCACGTCGTGGAAGAAGTCGAATACCAGCAGGGTCTTTTTCAGGCCTTCGGCGGCGATGCCACCCACTTCGGCGTCAGCCAGCAGATCGATCAGCGGCTTGACGTTGTAACCACCCAGCATGGTGCCCAGCAGCTCGGTGGCCTTGGCGCGGGAAACCAGCGGCGAAGCCACGCTGCCTTCAGCCACGGCAGCCAGGAAGGAAGCCTTGACCTTGGCGGCATCATCCACGCCCGGCGGTACGCGGAAGGTAATCAGCTCGACCAGCAGATCTTCCTCGCCTTTGGGCGGGTTCTTCAGCAGTTCGACCAGTTGTTCGGTTTGTGCGGCGGACAGCGGCAGGGGCGGGATGCCCATGGCGGCGCGCTCTGCGACATGCTGACGGTAGGCTTCGAGCATAGCTTGGGACCTTTTTGCTTGGGTTGTTTGCAAGGATTCATCCACCAGCGCGGGATAAGCTGGTGGCGACCGTCCGGGGCGACGCATTCGTTCTACCCCGTTTTGATTGCTGGAAGATTACGCCGTCTGTCCGCCAGTGACAAACGAGTAATCGAAACATCGTCTGTGAGTTATACTCACACCATGAGCACTTACCCTCCCCTCAATGCGCTGCGGATATTCGAGTCCGCAGCTAGGCTGGAAAGCTTTTCCTCGGCAGCGGACGAACTGTTCGTGACCCATGGTGCTGTGAGCAAGCAGATCAAGCAGCTGGAAGAATGGCTGGGTGTACGCCTGTTCGAGCGCGCCGGCGGCCGCGTCAAGCTGACCGATACCGGCTGGCGCTACCTGATCCAGGTACAGGACGGGCTGGATCTGATTGCCAATGCCACCTCGCAATTGCTGCAACCGGACAACCAGCGCCGCCTGACTGTCAATTCCACCCCCACGCTGGCCATGCACTGGCTGATGCCGCGCCTGCACGCCTTCCGTGACAGTTATCCGGATGTGGAACTGCATCTGGTCACCTCGGACCGCGACATCAGCCGGCTGGACAGCCCGTTCGACATCGCCATCCGCCGCGGGCCTGGCGACTGGCCCGGCCATATCGCCAAGCCTTTTCTGGAGGAATGGGAGCTGCCGTTGTGCGCGCCCACCTTGCTTAAGCGCAAGCCCGTTCATAACCCAGGCGACCTGGCCGCGCACACCCTGCTCTATGCCGACACCCGCCCCACTGCCTGGCAACGCTGGCTGACCCTGGCCGGGGTGCCGGAGCTGAAACCCGCCTGCAGCCTGCACTTCGACCGCTTCTCTCTCGCCCTGCAGGCAGCGGTGGACGGCCTGGGGGTGGTATTGGGTCCCTTGCCGATGGCGCAGGCACACATTGACTCCGGCCTATTGCTGGCACCGCTGGTCAGCCCGGTGGTACCGGTGCGGGATTACTGCTGGATCGTGCCTCGCACGGCGGCCGACGATGCCACGGTGGATGCCTTCTGCCGCTGGCTGGAACAGGAAGCGGGCAGCATGCCGCCCTTTTCGCCCTCCGGCCCCAACGGCACGCCCACCATGCGGCACGCGGCCGCGGACTGAAAGACTCATGGCGATGACGTCAACCCCAGTTGACGCATTTCCATGGGCGGCGCATCCCCAGGCAACCATTTGTTATAGATACGCCGAAAGCTGCCATCCTTCTTCATGGCAGCCAGCGCCTCATACCAGCGCCGGATCGTTTTCGCCGACGTCCCCCGCGAGAAGGCCAGGTAAAGCTCCAGCGACTCCAGCACCTTGACCACTTCCACGGCATCCGCCGGCTGATGGATGTCTTTCAATACCGAGCCGACGACAAAACCGCCCTCCACCCACAAATCATAACGGCCGGCCAGCAGCTTCTGTGCCGATACCTGCGATGTCGGCGCCAGATCCACCTCCCCAAAACCGGCCGCCGCTGCCGTATCGGCAAAAATGCTGCCCCGATAAGCACCGACCGCCCGGCTGTACAACGCCGGCCCCAGCGCCAGCAACGCAGCCGCCTCGCCCTTGCGGCACAGTAAAACGGTTTGCGATATCGCCACCGGTCCCACCAAGGTCATCAGCTTCTCTCGTGCCTCATTACGGCCCACGGTAAACAGCATCACATTGGGCGTGCTTTCCAGTTCGCGATAGCCACGCACCCAGGGCACGACCTCGATTTCGCTGCCATCCCGGATACGCGCCTGGATCTCGCGCACCACGGCTACCGCCATGCCATCGGCCACACCATTGCGCTGAAAGGTGATCGGTGGCCAGTCTTCGGTAAAAATGGTCAGCCCCCAGGCTGGCAGCGCACAGGCGCAGAGCAGCAGGACAATGAACAGGCGCATGACAGCATCTCGGTGAGACGACTTCTTATTGATAGCTGTTAGCGCATCACGATGCAGGCATATTCGTTATAATGTTGGCCTGATTCACCCGCTGTGCCTGAACCCAGTCTGTTTTGCACATCTACCGAACGCAAGGAACGACATGAGCCGCATCACCCTCTCCCGCTTTCTGATCGAACAACAGCGCAAAGCCGGCACGTTGCCGCCGGAGTTGCGCCTGCTGATCGAAACCGTTGGCCGCGCCTGCAAAGCCATCAGTTACTCTGTCAACAAGGGTGCGCTGGCCGGCATTCTGGGTGAGGCCGGCACCGGCAACATCCAGGGTGAAGCGCAAAAGAAGCTGGACGTGATCGCCAACGATTTCCTGCTGGATGCCAATGAATGGGGCGGCAGCCTGGCCGCCATGGCGTCGGAAGAAATGGAACTGCCCTACCATATTCCGGGCGAATACCCGAAGGGCGAATACCTGCTGATGTTTGACCCGCTGGACGGCTCGTCCAATATCGACGTCAACATCTCGGTCGGCACCATTTTCTCCATCCTGCGCTGCCCGGAAGGCATCGACCATCCGACCCAGGAAGCCTTTTTGCAGCCGGGCACCAAACAGGTTGCCGCCGGCTACACCGTGTACGGCCCGCAAACCATGCTGGTGCTGACCTTTGGCAGCGGTGTGCACGGCTTTACCCTGGATCGTGAGCATGGCTCCTTCGTGCTGACCCATTCCGACATGCAAGTGCCGGAAAGCACCCAGGAATTTGCCATCAACATGTCCAATATGCGCCACTGGGAAGCACCGGTAAAACGCTATGTGGACGAGATGCTGGCTGGCAAGACCGGCCCGCTGGGCAAGGATTACAATATGCGCTGGGTGGCTTCCATGGTGGCCGAGGTGCATCGCATCATCACCCGTGGCGGCATCTTCATGTACCCGAAGGACGCCCGCGACCCGGGCAAGGCCGGCAAACTGCGCATCATGTATGAAGGCAATCCGATGGCCTTCATCATCGAGCAAGCCGGCGGCGCAGCCACCAATGGTCACCAGCGCATCATGGACATCCAGCCGCAGGGCCTGCATGAGCGCGTTGCGGTGTTCCTGGGCTCCAAGGAAGAAGTGGAACGCATCACCCGCTACCATCAGGAACAGTAAACCAGCCAGACCCTGCCGCCCGCGGCAGGGTTTTTTTCATTGGCACACCTGACAGCGCTGCCACAGCGCCTATGATTGATACTGTCCACCCAGACAACGGAAACACGCATGCTGTCCATCCAACACCTGATCGTCGCCCTGGCGGAAAGCTCATCGGTACAGACACAGATCATTCGCAATGCCCTGGACGAACTGGGCATCAAGCGTATCGAGGTATTTGAGCAGGGCGAGGCGCTGCTGGAATACATCGCCAGATACAAGCCGGATGTCGTGATGAGTGCCTACCACCTGCCGGACATGACGGCTGGTGAAATGATTTTCCGCATGCGTGGCCATGTCGACCTGCGCGACATTCCCTTTATCCTGGTCTCCAGCGAAACCAATCCCAACTTGCTGGATCCGATGCGCCAGGCCGGGCTGATGGGTATTCTGCCCAAGCCCTTTGCCTTGCCGGAGCTGAGCAAGGTCATCAACGACACGCTGGACTTCCTCGGTGCCGACCAGAGCGACTCGGACAACGAAATCGATTACGCCGACCTGAGCATCCTCTTGGTCGACGATAGCGTGATGGCACGCCGTCACATCCGCACCGTGCTGGAGCGACTGGGCTTCGAGAAGATTACCGAGTCCTGGAGCGGCAAGGATGCCCTGCCACTGATCGACAACACGCTGTTCGATCTGGTCCTGACCGATTACAACATGCCGATGATGGACGGCTGCGAACTGACCAGCTATATCCGCACCCACAGCATGCAAAGCTCGGTGCCCATCATCATGATTTCCAGCGAGGAAAACGCCGAACGGCTGGCAGCAGCCAAGGCGGCCGGTGTATCTGCCGTCATAGGCAAGCCATTTGAAACCTCGGCCATCCGCAAGTTGCTGCGCGCCCAACTGACGCGACAGCAATAATCAGCGCGGCATCACCCACACCAGGCGTGAGCCGCCCTGAGCATCGTTCAGCGCCTGCCGCCGCCAGTAACCCTGACTGGCGTAGTCGGACATCGACAGACTGACGCCATCCATGCGGCAGTAACTGACTTCCTGATAGCCAGCCTTCAGCAGCTGGCTACGTCCCTTTTGGCGGCTCTTGGCACAGGAAGGATGCATCGCCAACGCAAGCGCGGGCTCGGGCGCGGCCGCTTCCCAGCCACGCACCAGCTGCAGTCGCGGCTGCGTCATCAAGGCCAGGGTATTCAGTACCGCAAGCAGCAAGGGCTGCCATGCTGCCTCCACGCCGGCTACCACAGTGGACAATTCGCCCGGATAAGACAGGCTCAGTGACAAGGTGTCGCCTGCATCGGTCAGCCAGTCTGTCCCGGCACGGGAAAAATCGCCCCGCATCAGCAGCAATTCCACCGCGCCATCGTCGGCATGCTGCATCAGCAACGCACCGCCACACTCACGGTCAGCAATGTGCAGATAGAAAGCATCGGCCGGCAAGCATAGTCGCTCCGGCAGATGGGCTGGCACACGGGTGTGCGCCAAGGCCTGGGTCAAACCATCTTCCAGATGAGCCACCAGCCGGCCATGACGACAGAACAGACCAAAAGCCCGTGCCAGCTGCTGTTCGGATTCGATGCGCAAGGCCGCTGCCGGGTATACCTGGGCAGCCCGCTCCAGCTCGCGCCGCGTCAGGTCAGCCACTTCCTGCTCTGCTGTTTCCAGCTGCACCGCCTGCGCATAGAGCTGGCCAACCCGCCTGGTCCATGGCCGTGTTGCGGCATAGCGTTGCACGGTGTAGTTCATCTCCATTACAGCCCCTGGCAAAGAAAAAGGGCCGCATTGTAAGCGCAAGCACTACCTAGCCGCCAGCCACATGGCTGTCAGGTGTTTTCGCCTCCAGCGGAGATGATGGAGTAACGGCAGATGTCTTCGCGCCGCTGCCAGCCCTGCTTTTCCCAGAAGCTTTGTGCCGCGGTATTGCTGCGAAAAACATCGAGATGGGTTTTGTGTATGCCCAGCCGGGCAAGTTCGACAATGCAGGCATCCACCAGCCGACACGCCAGGCCCTGCCGACGATACGCCGGCAGCACCAGCAAGTGCTGCAGATAACCACGGCGACCATCATGACCGGACATCACGCAGCCGATGATCTTGCCCTGCTCCACCGCAACAAAACTCAGGCTGGGGTTTCTGGCCAGATAACGGGCGACTGCCTGCTCGGAATCGGCATCACGAATGGAAATGCCAGGGGTCTGCTGCATCAGCCCCAGCACCGTGGGGTAGTCTTCCAATTGCATCAAGCGAATATCGGGCATCGTCCTTGCCTCCAGATGACAACAGACTGATGTTATGCCCTGGCAAGCAAATCAGAAAGCGTGCTGTACCCACCAGCATGACCTCAAGCCGGCGAATCAGCGGGTGCTGGCCTCTGGTCGCGCCATTCTGGCCGCGCCGATCACCGGCTGACGATCCTGGGTAATGCCGGAATACAGCCACTGACGGAAGTGGTTGAGCGTCATTGGCTTGCCAAAATAGAAGCCCTGCAGAAATTCGAAACCCTTGACCGACAGATAATTCTGCTGCCCCTGGGTTTCCACGCCCTTGACGATGACCTGCACTCCAAGCTGCTGCGAGGTTTGCAGCAGCCCATCCAGAATATTGGTCTTGAAACTGTCCTTGCCCAAGGCAGAGACATAGCCCTTTTCCACCTTCAGGTAGTCAAAACCCCAGCGGCGCAGATAATTGCGGTCGGCATAGCCGATGCCAAAATCGTCCAGAGCCAGCTTGACCCCCATCTGGCGCAGATCCTGCACCACACGGTAGGTGACCTGATGTTCGGGTAGCGGAAAACGCTCGGACACTTCCAGCACCAGCATTGCCTTCTTCTCGCGCAATACCGCCAGCAGAATCTTGCAGTCTTCCACCAGGTCAGGCATGCCCAGATGTTCGGCCGCGATATTGATGCCGACAAAGAAGCCCGGCGGCAAGGCCACCTGTTTCAGCTCCTTGGTGACACGGCGAATCAGGTAACGGGTCAGCGGCACGATCAGGCCGGCATCTTCCGCTGCAGGAATGAACAGGTCAGAACGGATGGAGCCTTGTACCGGATGACGCCAGCGTGCCAGCACCTCCACGCCCACGCATTCGCCGTTATCCGCCGTCACGATGGGTTGGTAATGGGTGAAGAATTCCTTGTTGCGTATGCCCTGGGCAATTTCCCAGCCGCTGGAATTGCGCGCCACCCGGTGATGCAACAAGGACCAGGCCAGTACCGCACCGGCCAGGCCAGCCAGCAACATGGCATCCAGCCGGCGCAGCAGTGAGGCTTCCACCACCACGGACCACGGCAACTGCATGCTGACGGAGAATGCACCATCGCCAGACTTGGCCAAGTAGTCCAGCCCTCCGTCATCGTTCTCGCTCACCGCACTGACCATACCGTCAGCCGTCAGCGCGCGGCTACCGACTACCAGTCGTGCCTGCTTCCCACCTACCGCGGCTTGCGCCAGCAAGGCCGAGAACGGCTCCACGCTCAGTTCCAGCACACTCATGCCATTGCCACGCTGCACCAGGCGCAGGCCCTGCCGACCACTCATGGCAACGCTGACCAGCTGCACGCCACTACCATCCACGGTCGATGGCGGCATTTCGGGATGCAATGTATCCGAGCTGCACACCCGTCCGTCCGGACCGATCTTCCAAGCATAGCGCGCCTGCGTCAGTGCTTGCATGGTGGACAACAGCATCTGGCGCGGAATATCGCAGCCACTGGCATCGATGGTAATGGCGTCAATCCGACCTACTACCGCATTCGCATTGGCAAACTGCTGCTCGAACTGCCGGACCAGGGTATCGGCCCGCTCATGCAGGTCGGCACGCGCCTGCAGCCAGCTGGCCGACAAGGTCAATACCCAGCCAAACAGCAGGCAAGCCGAAACCGCAGCGGTATACACTACCGCCGGTTTGGAAGACAAAGCGTAACGCGACCATAGCGTTCGTACTTTTTTAAGCAGCATCCATTTAATCCGGTCACCATGCCAAGGGCTGGCTGATCGTGGCCTCATGCTAGAAATAGCACCGCGCCGCTTGTTTTATCATAGCTCCATACCGGCAGAACAAAACCCGATATCCGCTGCTCGCCAGCGGGAAAATGCCGCCTGACACACAGGCTGCCCACCAGGGGAAATGGCACGCATTCGCAGCACCTTGCAGGTGCAGCCCCCGAAGAGACAGACAAGACTTGCAAGCATATCGTTTTGGATCAGCCAATAAAAGCGTAGTTTTGCTTATATCAAACTTAAACAATTTACATAAATTAAAGACAAGAACATGACCCAAGCCCGGCACGGCAAGGCTCGACGCTGCAGTGCCGGCCGCATTAAGATCCAGCATCGCACCACGCCAGGAAAGCACATCGCATGGAAAGAATCGGCTTCATCGGACTGGGCCTGATGGGTTTCCCCATGTGCCGTCGCCTACAGGCCGCCGGCTTCCCGCTCACGGTAGCAAATCGCTCGGCAGATAAACTGCAGCAGGCTGCGGCGGAAAGCATGCAAACGGCACCGAATCCGGCACAACTGGCAGACAACAGCGACATCATCATGCTGTGCCTTGCCGACGCGGCCGCAGTGGAGTCGGTGCTGACCCAGCTCAGCCCGGCACTGCGCGCAGGCCAGCTGATCATTGACCTGTCCAGCATTGACCCGGACAACACCCGTCGCTTTGCCGCCCTTGCCGCCACGCAGGGTGCAGACTGGGTCGACGCCCCGGTATCCGGTGGCGTGAACGGCGCCGTTCAAGGCAAGCTGGTGATCATGGCAGGAGGAGATGAAAGAAATATTGCACGCGCCAGCACGGCCCTGCAGCCGCTGTCACAGCGCATCACCCACATGGGGGCCGTTGGCAGCGGCCAGGTGACCAAGATCTGCAACCAGCTGATTGTGGCCGCCAATGCCATGCTGATTGCCGAGGCGGTTTCTCTGGCGGAAAACAACGGTGTGGATGCCAGCCTGCTGGCACCCGCACTGGCCGGCGGCTTTGCCGATTCCCTGCCCTTGCAGATCCTGGCACCACGCATGGCCGCCCGTCAGGCCGAGCCGGTGCAGTGGAAAGTGGCCACCCTGCTGAAAGACCTGGACAACGCCGGCCAGCTTTCACGGCAAAGCCAGTCCGCCACGCCACTGGCCGCACTGGCCAGCCAACTGATGCGCCTGCACGCCGCACAAGGCCATGCCATGGCCGACCTTAGCAGCATCATTCACCTGTATCAGGATCAGGAAGCCAAATCATGTTGAAACTGTCCGCCAACCTGAGCATGCTGTTTAGCCATCTCCCCTGGCCGCAGCGCTTTGCCGCTGCCCGTGCCGCCGGCTTCGAGGCTGTGGAAATCCAGTTTCCCTATGAGCATACGGTGGCGCAATTACAAGACTGGCTTAACGAGCATCAGCTCAAACTGGTGTTGATCAATGCTCCCGCCGGCGACCTGATGCAAGGGGGCAGCGGACTGGCCGGCCCCCCCGGCAAGGAGGCCGAATTCGCCAGTGGCCTGCAGCAATGCCTGCACTACGCCACGCAGCTGGGCGTGGAAGCAGTGAACATCCTGCCAGGACGACTGGCAGCAGGCTGCAAGCACGCGCAGGCGCTGGCCACGCTGCATGCCAATCTGCTGCTGGCCGCCGGGCAACTGGCGCAGCAGCACATCCGCTGCACGGTGGAAGCCATCAACCGTTTTGACATGCCCGGCTTTCTGGTCAGCCGCGTGGAAGAGCTGCAGCAACTGCCCTCACACCCCAACCTTTACTGGCAGATCGATCTTTATCATATGGCGCGCATGAGTGAGCCACTGGAAGCGCTACTCGCCACACACTGGCCCCGCATCGGTCACCTGCAGTTTGCCGACTGCCCAGGCCGTGGCGCGCCGGGTAGCGGTGCACTGGATTTCGACAAACTGTTCAAGCAGATCAGCAGCTTACCCTACCCCTTCTGGACCGGTGCGGAATACCGTGACAGCGACGGCCTCATGCCGTGGTTGCCAGCCTTGCTGCAAATGCCACCCTCGGAGCTGCCAGCGAACTGAATATTGCAAATTTATGCAATTTTTCAGTTTTTGCGACACCACCTGACAGGGAATCAATCACTTAGCCAGCTACTTTGCAAAAACAGCTTGCAATCATCAAGATTTTCCCTTAAAGTGCGAACCCTTCTGATTTTCATCTCCGCCGGCAGCTTTGCTTGCAGTATTTCGCAAACTCTGCCGGTGTGATGCTTCATCGTCCCTGACCGATATCCCAGGCTTCGTCCATGTAGTGTCTCTTTTGACTGGACTGCTGTTCGCCGCTTGCACAGGTTGGTGCCGATGACCGACAGCCTCTTACCGAGGCTGCTAACCGCCACATCACCTGGCCAAGCGACACCGGCACTATTCCGGTTTGAAAGGACAATATGCATTTCTCCGACCTGGGCGTAGCCCCGACCATCCTGCGCGCACTCGAAGCTGCTGGTTACGACACTCCGACCGGCGTACAAGCCGAAGCCATCCCGGCCGCCATTGCTGGCCGCGACCTGCTGGTTTCCGCTCAAACCGGTAGCGGCAAGACCGCCGCCTTCCTGCTGCCGGCGCTGACCAAGCTGTCCGAGCGCTCCACTGGCAAGGGCCAAGGCCCGCGCGTACTGGTTCTGTGCCCGACCCGCGAACTGGCTCAGCAAGTTGAAAAGAACGCCCTGGAATACGGCAAGGACCTGCGCTGGATGAAAACCGCCTGCCTGGTTGGCGGTGCTTCCTTCGGCTACCAGACCCGCGCCCTGTCCCGCCCGATCGACCTGATCGTGGCCACCCCGGGCCGTCTGATGGACCACATGCGCTCCGGCCGTGTTGACTTCTCCCGCCTGGAAATGCTGGTGCTGGACGAAGCCGACCGCATG
>JAFANL010000289.1 GCA_019232735.1 Aquitalea sp.
TAGCGGATTCATGTCTTCTCCTGAATACAATCAATGAGTTTCCGAGCGGTTGGGCGTAAAGCTTTCCCACTCGCCGCAGGCGGGGCAGTGCCAGAAGAAGGCCCGCGAGCGGAAGTTGCAACATTTGCAGCGGTGCACGGTCAGGCGCGCTGCATGTTTCTGAATCAGGGCGCGGGCCACTTCGGCATCCATGCGCCCTTCTGGCGACAATTCGTCCATCTGCGCTTCGATCAGCCGGTAAACCCCCATCAGGTTGGGACGGGCATGCACCGACTGGCGTGCCACTTCCAGCGCCCGCTCCTCACCTTCGTAGGTGGAAAGCTTCTGATACAGCAAATCGGTCAACTCCAGCTGCGGGAAGGTTTTCTGATAGCCCTGCAACAGGGCAATGCCTTCCTGTGGCTTGTCCAGTTTTTCGTAGGCATCGAACAAGCGCTCGGCCGCCATCGACAAGTATTCGAAATTTTGCTTCTCGATGTTTTGCCATGCCGCAATGGCCGCTTCGATTTTGCCCTCGGCAAACTCGATATCACCCAGAATCAGGCTGGCACGCACACATTTGCGGTTTGCCTGCATGGCCCCCGCCACCAGGGTACGGGCCAGCGGGTAATTGGAGCGGTACAGCTCACCCTGCGCCAGTTCACAATAAAATTGCGCCACTTCATGCTGAAAAGAGTGGGCATCGCTGCGCAATTCCTTGGCCGTTTCAATGGCCTTCTGCCAATCCCGGTCCTGCTGGTAGATGTCCAGCAACTGCCGCCGGGCTGCCAGCGCCATATTGCCGTTCAACAGTTTCAACAAGATTTCTTCAGCGCGATCCACCAGCCCGGCCTTGCGAAAATCCTGCGCCAGTTCATTACGCACGATGTCACGTTGTTCCGCGGGTAGATCAGATGATTCCAGCATGCGCTGGTGCAGCCGGATGGCACGGTCGTTTTCGCCACGCTTGCGATACAGCTTGCCCAGGGTCAGTTGCAGCTCCGGAGCGGAGCCTTGTTGGCGCGACACTTCGCCCAGTGCCTGGGCGGCAATGTCGGTCTTGTCGTCCACCAGGGCGTCCAGACCACGGAAAAAGCCGGTGGGCACGGACTTGGCCTGTTTCAATACGGTGCGCATGTCTACCCGCGCCGCCAGCCAACCCAGGCCAAAAAAGGCCGGGAACAGCAACAGCCACCACAAATCCAGTTCCAAAGAATGCTTCCTTCAAGGAAAGTGAGTCGCCTACCCTGTCCGCAGCTGAGGGCAGGGTTCGGACAGGGGCAGATCAGTCGGCCAACGCATCGCTGGGGTCGACAGCCACCTTGCTGCTGGGCGGACGGTTGCGCAGTTCCTTCTTGAGCTGGGACAGCTCCTTGCGCATGCGCAGATAGTAGGAGAAGGTAGCCAGCAGGCCAACAGCAGCGCCCGCGACGAAAAACACCAGCAGAAAGACGATCAGCGGTGCCGACCAGGACTGGCCGAAAAACAGCTTGAACTCGACCATGTGGCTGTTTTGCACGGTGACGGCAATCAGGAAAACCAGCAGGGCCAGCTCGATGATACGCACGATGTAGCGCATGCTTTTTACTCGGAGAGGGTTACCGGAGTGCAAGTTTAAACGATAGTGTGCTGCAACCCAAGCCAGAGCAGGGTCAAACAAAGAAAAAGCGCCGCAAAAGCGGCGCTTTGATTGGGCTTGCGAGACCAGCAGTCACGACAATCAGGCCTGAGTCTGTTCCAGCAGGGACAGATCCACCCGTTCGCGCAACTCTTTGCCAGCCTTGAAATGCGGCACATATTTCTCAGGAACCGAGACACTGCTACCTGATTTCGGGTTCCGGCCCACACGGGGCGGACGGTAGTTCAGATCGAAACTGCCAAAGCCGCGGATTTCTATGCGGCTACCCTGTGCCAGGTTGCTGGCCATCGCATCCAGAATGGTTTTGACGGCCAGCTCAGCATCTTTGTAGACCAACTGAGAATTGCGCTCGGCAAGACGTTCTGCCAGCCGCGCGATCAGCTCAGACTTGGTCATGATGCAATTACTCGTTGGAGCCGGACAGCTTGGCCTTCAGCAGTGCACCCAGGTTGGTAGTACCAGCCGAAGCGCTGTCAACCGACAGGTTCTTCATGGCGGTGCTGTCTTCCTGAGCATCCTTGGCCTTGATGGACAGGCTGATATTGCGGGACTTGCGATCCACGGCAATGATCACGGCTTCCACTTCGTCGCCATCCTTCAGCAGGGTGCGAGCATCTTCCACGCGGTCGCGGGACAGTTCGGAAGCGCGCAGGTAGCCTTCAACGTCCATGTCCAGAGCGATAACGGCACCCTTGGCATCAACGGTCTTCACAGTACCCTTGACGATAGCGCCCTTGTCGTTCATGGCAACGTAGTTGTTGAACGGATCACCTTCCAGTTGCTTGATGCCCAGGGAGATGCGTTCTTTTTCCACGTCGATGGACAGAACAACAGCTTCAACCTCGTCACCCTTCTTGAACTTGCGCACGGCATCTTCGCCGGTTTCGTTCCAGGACAGGTCGGACAGGTGAACCAGGCCATCGATGCCGCCCGGCAGACCAACGAACACACCGAAATCGGTGATGGACTTGATCGCGCCCTTCAGCTTGTCGCCCTTGTGGAAGTTGTCGGCAAACTCGTTCCACGGGTTGGCCAGGCACTGCTTCATGCCCAGGGAGATACGACGACGGTCTTCGTCGATTTCCAGGATCATGACTTCAACTTCGTCACCAACCTGAACTACCTTGGACGGGTGTACGTTCTTGTTGGTCCAGTCCATTTCGGACACGTGTACCAGACCTTCGATGCCTTGTTCGATTTCAACAAATGCGCCGTAGTCGGTCAGGTTGGTTACCTTGCCGAACAGACGGGTGCTGGCCGGGTAGCGACGGGACAGACCAACCCACGGATCTTCGCCCAGTTGCTTCAGACCCAGGGATACACGGTTCTTCTCTTGATCGAACTTCAGGACCTTGGCTTCGACTTCGTCGCCAACAGCCAGAACTTCGGACGGGTGCTTCACACGACGCCATGCCAGGTCGGTGATGTGCAGCAGGCCGTCGATGCCGCCCAGGTCAACAAACGCACCGTAGTCGGTGATGTTCTTGACGATACCCTTGATAACGGCGCCCTCTTTCAGGGTTTCCAGCAGAGCCTTGCGCTCTTCGCCCAGGGTTTCTTCCAGAACGGAACGACGCGAAACAACCACGTTGTTACGCTTGCGATCCAGCTTGATAACCTTGAATTCGATGTTCTTGTTTTCGTACGGAGTGGTGTCTTTCACCGGACGTACGTCAACCAGGGAACCCGGCAGGAAGGCGCGGATGCCGTTGACCATAACGGTCAGGCCACCCTTGACCTTGCCAGAGATCAGGCCGGACAGGATCTTGCCGGTTTCCAGCGCTTCTTCCAGCTCAACCCAGGCAGCCAGACGCTTGGCTTTTTCGCGGGACAGCTTGGTTTCACCAAAGCCGTTTTCCAGCGCGTCGATGGCAACAGTCACGAAGTCGCCGATGGCAACTTCAACAACGCCTTCGTCGTTCTTGAATTCTTCGGCCGGAATCAGGGATTCGGATTTCAGGCCGGCATTTACAGTTACGAAGTTGGAATCAACTGCAACGACTTCAGCAGTGATCACCTCGCCCACGCGCATGTCGTGAAGGGTCAGGCTTTCTTCGAACAGCTGGGCAAAGTTTTCCATGGAGAGGGTAGTCATCAAGCTTACTCTCGGTGCACACCTTGCGGCGTGCGGGGTTAGGGTTGAACACAGGGCGCCTCTTGCAATGCAGCAAGGATTGCCCCTTTAAAAAATCATACGCCGGAGGCCTGGGACTGCCCGAAGCAGCGGAGTACCGTATCGACCGCCTGGTCGATGGTGAGCTCCGTGGTGTCGAGCAGAAAGGCGTCCGGCTCTTGGCGCAGCGGCGCTACCGCCCGGGCCGCATCGCGGGTGTCCCGATCGATAATGTCCTGCTTAATCTGCGGGAGGTTAGCAGATTCCCCCTTGCCGATCAACTGCTTATAGCGTCTGAATGCACGCTCTTCCGCGCTGGCGGTCAAAAAAATCTTCACGCGAGCCTGGGGAAACACCACCGAGCCCATGTCCCGACCATCGGTGACCAGGCCCGGAGCCACGGCAAAATCGCGCTGGCGCTGCAACAGGGCCGCACGTACCGCCGGCAGGGCCGCCACTTTGGATGCGCCGATGCCGATTTCCTCGGCGCGAATCGCCTCACTGGCATCGTTGCCATCCAGCCACACCTGTCCCTGCTCAAAGGCAGCCGGCAAGCTGGCAGCCAGTTCGGCCAGACGGTCTTCTGCCTCCCAGGCCACGTCCAGCTGGCGCGCATGCAGGGCCAGCAGACGATAGAGCGAACCGGAATCCAGATAATGAAAGCCCAGGCGCTGGGCAACAATGGCAGCAACAGTCCCCTTGCCGGAAGCAGAAGGGCCGTCGATGGTAATCACGGGAACTGACATAAGCGTGGCAATATCCTGAATAAACACCGGGCAATGGACCTGCCATTGCCAAACCAGGGATTTTAACGCAGCGGGAGCAAGCCCGGAACCGCTCGCACCGGATTTTCTGTCCCCAAACCACGGACAGAGCAGGCTGCGGGCCTGATTGTAGTTTGCACGTTACCTCGCTGCCCTTTACAGTGTCAGATTGCAACGCCAAGCCAGACCTGTGCGCAGGCCTGAGCGGCGTGATGACAAGACCCGGACAATTCGAAGATATCTACAGAGACACGACGCCACGCCATGGAACAGCTCCGCCTCACCCCGACTCCGCACCTTGCCGGCACCATCAAGCTGCCCGGTTCCAAAAGCATCTCCAATCGCACCCTGCTACTGGCGGCACTGTCCAGCGGCAGCACCGTGGTGCGAGACTTGCTGGATTCGGACGACATCCGCCACATGCTGGCGGCCCTGGGCTTGCTGGGGGTGAGCGTCGAGCAGATCGGCAATAGCCGTGATTTTCGCGTACAGGGTGTCGGCGGTGAGTTTCCGGTCAAGAGTGCCGACCTGTTTCTGGGCAATGCCGGCACCGCTTTCCGCCCGCTGACTGCCGCTCTGGCGCTGATGCAGGGCAATTACCAATTGTCCGGCGTAGCCCGCATGCATGAACGCCCGATCGGCGACCTGGTGGATGCCCTGCGTATTGCCGGTGCCGACATCAGCTACCGCGGCAACCCCGGCTATCCACCCCTGATCATCGGCTCGGCC
Organism: Aquitalea sp.; assembly: GCA_019232735.1. Taxonomy (GTDB): domain Bacteria; phylum Pseudomonadota; class Gammaproteobacteria; order Burkholderiales; family Chromobacteriaceae; genus Aquitalea. Next base: position 5,225 of record JAFANL010000289.1, read on the forward strand.
ACGCTACGCCCCGGTGAGGTCATCCCGGTCAAGGGCAATGTTTCCAGCCAGTTCCTCACTGCCCTGCTGATGGCGCTGCCGCTGACCGGTGAAACCGCCACCATCGAAGTGGTTGGTGAGCTGATCTCCAAGCCGTATATCGAAATCACCCTCAATCTGATGGCCCGCTTCGGCGTACAGGTGGAGCGCCAGGGCTGGCAGCGCTTTGTCATTCCCGGTGGCCAACACTATATTTCGCCGGGAGAAGTGCATGTCGAGGGCGATGCCTCCAGTGCCTCTTACTTTCTGGCCGCCGGTGCGCTGGCTGGCGGACCGGTACGGGTGGAAGGCGTAGGCAACAACAGCATTCAGGGCGATGTGAAATTTGCCGACACCCTGCGCCAGATGGGCGTGGCCATCAGCATGGGTGACAACTGGATTGAAGCTGCCGCCAATGGCAAGCTCAAGGCCATCGATGTGGACCTCAACCATATCCCCGATGCCGCCATGACCATTGCCGTGGCCGCGCTGGCAGCCGATGGCACCACCACACTGCGCAATATCGAAAGCTGGCGTGTCAAGGAAACCGACCGCCTGTCCGCCATGGCCACCGAGTTGCGCAAGCTGGGAGCCACGGTGGAAGAAGGCCAGGACTATATCCGCATCACCCCACCGGCCACCTTGACCCCGGATGCCGAAATCGACACCTACGACGACCACCGCATGGCCATGTGCTTCTCGCTGGTCTCGCTACTGGGCGCCCCCGTCGTCATCAACGACCCCAAATGCGTGGCCAAGACCTTCCCCGACTATTTCGAGGTACTGGCCAGCCTGCATGCCTGAGCCTGACAGCCTGATAGAACATCCAAGTCCAACGCCCGCCTCGCGGGCGTTTTTTTCTTGCCAAATCCAACGACAAAACACAATATATAGATACAAACAAAATACAAAGCACAACAAAATGACAAATCTGTACACCATGCGCCGTGATTTCATGCAGAAATTTGACCTGCCAGCACCAACACGGCCAGGGCTTCGTCCTGAAACCTTGTTGATGTGGGAAAACATGCTGCAAGAAGAAATGGCCGAGTTTCTGCATGCACTGCAAGAATTCAAGCAACAGGATACTTGCGACGCCGACGAACAGCAGCGCCGTATGGCCGAGCTGACCGCCGAGGGCGTGGATGTATTGAATGTATTGACCGGGCTATTGCTATCGCAGGGCATGCCGCTGGAAGCCATGACCGAAGCCATCCACCAAGCCAATCTGCGCAAGCAAATTGACGGCAAGGTGGTGCGCCGTGCCGATGGCAAGGTACTGAAACCGGCAGGCTGGCAGGCTGCCGACAAATGCGGCGTGATCCGCAGCGCCTTGCAGCAAGCCGAGTGCCCGGTCCAAGATTAAGTCAGGTTTAATCAACGGCGCTTATGATCCGGCCAGGATAATAAGCCCCACAAGGAGCCTGGCATGCTGAAAAATTCACAACACAGTTACGGCCGGCTGGCCCGTGCCTTTCACTGGCTGAGCGCACTGGCCGTCATTGCCGCCCTCATCTTCATCGAATTCAAGGGCATTGCGCCCAAGGGCAGCCCGCTGCGTGACTTGCTGAAATCCGGCCACTTTCAGGCTGGCCTCATCGTACTGCTACTGTTGCTGCCGCGTTTGCTGTGGCGGCTGGCCAATCGCGTACCGGACATCACCCCGGCCCCCAAACCGGCTGCCATGTTGCTGGCCCACGCCGCGCACTGGTTGCTGTATGGCCTGATGCTGATCCTGCCGATTCTTGGCATCGCCATCGTGCAAGGCAATGGCAAGGATGTGGTGCTGCTGGGCAGCACCCTGCCGGTCTTCTTCTCGCTGGGCAAGGAAACCGCCCATAACCTGAAAGACATCCACGAAACACTGGGCAATCTGATGCTCTGGCTGGCCATCTTCCATGCCGCAGCGGCGGTATGGCATCACCATTTTGTCAAGGACGATACCCTCACCCGCCTGACCGGGCCGATGCGCTCCTGAGCAGACACCGCCCCGCAGGTCCGCCAGGGCCAAGTATTTGGAACCCGCCGCTGGCGGGTTTTCTCATGGGGGGAGGGTCTCAACGCAGGTCGCGCTGCCACAAGGACACCAGCACCGCCACGCCGGAAAGCAGGGCCAGCGACAACAAGACGTGATGACAGGCAATCAATACCGACTGCTGCGTCACTTGCGCCGATAAATGCGCCAGGCTGGCGGCATCCAGCCCCACGCCCCATTGCCGCAGGCTGACTCCGTCCAGTCGGTCGAGCAAGGCCACCCGCGCCTGGGCTTCTCCGGCCTGCAACTGCAAGGTAGCCACCCCGGTACCCAACGCCCCCGCCAGCTCTCGCAGAATGTTCTTCAACTGATAGGCATGGGCAAAGTCTTCTGTCTGTACCTCGGCATAGGTCATGGCGGCGATCTGCAATACCGACAGGATGGGTACTAGCCCATGCAGCAGGATGGCGGGCAGCAGATTGGCCAGCGCCGCGCCCGGCATGGCGGAGCGGGCCAGCCACAGGCAACACAACAGCAACAAGGCGAAGCCGATCGCCAGCAGATGATGACGCCGGGTCAACCAGCGGCTGGCATACAGATACACCAGCGCCATCAACACCGTCACCATACTGCCCAGCGTGATCACGGTGCCCGTGGTGACAAAATCAAACCCCAGCCCCCGCTGCAGCAGTGCCGACAGCAAATAGGACCAGATGCCGTTGCACAGGTAGTACAGCGCGTAAAAGGCCAGTCCCATCAGATAGCGGCGACGCAGTACCGCATGCAAACGCAACCAGGGATCGGGGTGGCTATGGCTGCGCCACCAGGCCAGCCCCAACAGCAACACACCGCTCGACAAGGCCAGCCACATACCGGGCCGGGCAGAAAAGCGCAGAAAGCGCAGGTCCTCCAGCGTATGCAATACCAGCAAGGCCCCCAGGCCCAAGGCCGCGACAGCCAGCCAGTCCAGCTCACCGGCCTGGGCACGGGTGGGAGCACCGGCATGCAGGGGGTAGCTGAGCCGAACCAATAGCAGCAAGACTGGTACAAAGCCCGCCTGTAACCAGAAAATGGCCTGCCAGCCCCAGTCCTCCACCAGCAAGGCAGACAGCCACGGTGCCATGCCGGACAGCCCGAACAAGCCAAGCAAGAAGCCATACATCAGCGGCTTGCGTTCCTTCGGCTGCGCCACCAGCTGCAACAGGATGCGCGAGGCGGTAAACAGCCCGCCGCCGCCCAGACCTTGCAACAGACGCGCCAGCGCTAGGCTGACAATCCCCTGGGACAAGGCACAGCCGACACTCCCCACCATGAACAGCAACAATGCCCATTCGGTGTAGCGCCGATAGCTGATCAGCGTGGCAAAACGCCCCAGCAGCAGATTGACCAGCACCGCCCCCACCGCAAAGCTGGTCAAGGCCCACAGATACTCTTGCGGTGCCGCCGACACGCCCCCCTGAATGGCCCCACCAGCCACCCCCATCATGCTGACCGCAACAAAATCGGCCCCCGTCACCAGCCCCAGCGTCAGACCGAACAGCCGTACCTGCCAGGGGCGGCATTCGGGATGAGCTTGCAGCAATACGACATGGGGGGAAGGCATGGGAAACAGGACACTCGCGGAAAAAGGGAAATCGCCCTGACTATAGTCAGCATGCTATTTTGAATAAACCGCCATTTTTGAAATCATTATTCAATGCCACGTACAAACGACTGGAATGACTGGCATCTGTTTGGCTGTGTTGCACAGCTGGGCAGTTTCAGCCGGGCA
>JAFANL010000190.1 GCA_019232735.1 Aquitalea sp.
CAATGGTCTTAGATTTAAAATCAGCGCGCCATATGAAATTTGAGTATTAGAATCCCGCGACTTTACCGACACTGATACATCGGGCAAGACCAAAAAACATCCAGGTAGCTGAAATTAAAGGTCATTATGCGCAACAACCAGCCGGTAACCGCTCAGGAAACGCTGATTCCTGAAAATACTTTCATCTATTCCAGAACCGACCTGCAAGGCAATATCACCGAGGCCAACAGTGCTTTTGCCACCATCAGTGGCTATCAGCAAGAGGAAATGGTTGGCCAGCCGCACAATATGATCCGCCATCCGGATATGCCGGAAGCGGCCTTTGCCGACATGTGGGCCTGTCTGAAAGCCGGTATGCCATGGAAAGGCATCGTGAAGAACCGCCGCAAGGATGGCGGCTTCTACTGGGTCTGTGCCAATGCCTCCCCGATCCGTGAAGATGGCCGCATCATCGGTTATCAATCTGTGCGTACCCGGCCAACGACCGAGCAGAAAGAAAGTGCTGCCAAGGCCTATCAACGCATCCGCCAGGGCGATAATTCCATCCGGATTCAGCATGGCCGTGTGGTAAAGAACAATAGCAAGCTGCGCGATACGCTGACAGGCACCCCCTTCTTGCTGAACTGTTCTGCCATCTTGTGCATCGTGACCATCGTGCTGGGCCTGCTGAACAATGTAGCCGGCGTGCAATTGCCAAGCGGGCTTTATCTGCTGTTTGCAGTTCCGGCACTGATGCTGGCGGCCTATACCCTGCTGCTGCGTCTACCGGAAACCTGGCGCCGCTTGCAAACCGTGCATGATTTCGTACAGCGCATCATGCTCACCGGGGATCTGTGTGCCCAATTGACTCCCACTCGTAATGACATTATCGGTGTGACTGCAGGCATGCTGGATACCCAGACCTCGGCCATGCGGGCTACCGTACAAGTGATGCAAGATACGGCACGTAATGTGGATAGCACGACCGTGGCCCTGAATGACAGCGTGGTGGCACTGGCTGCCTCGACTACCCGCCAGACGGAAAAAACCACTGCGTCGGCCGCGGCAGTGGAAGAACTGGCCGCCTCCATCGGGCTGATTGCGCAAAATGCCATCGAGACGGAATCCGTGACCGTCAGTGTTGGTGAACGCGCCAAAGAAGCGGCACAGCTATCTGACAAAGCCAGTGAAACCATCCGCGAACTGGCACAGACCGTAAACAGCTCGGCTGAAACCGTCGAACAACTGGGTCGCCGTACCGAGGAAATCGGCAAGGTTGCCAGCGTGATCAAGGATATTGCCGATCAGACCAACCTGCTGGCACTGAATGCCGCCATTGAAGCAGCACGTGCCGGCGAAACCGGCCGCGGCTTCGCCGTTGTGGCTGACGAAGTCAGAAAACTGGCTGAGCGTACGGCGACCGCAACGCAGGAGATCGACAAGATGATCTCACGCATCCAGGTAGAAACTGCGGGCTCGGTATCCGGCATGCGCCAGAGTGCCAATCAGGTGGGCATGAGTGTGGATCTGGTGCACCAGGCGCATCAGGTGCTGAGTGATATCAGCGTACAGATGCAACAGACCCTGTCCATGATGGCGGATATCACCCACTCATCACGCGAACAAAAAGTTGCCATGGATTCGATGGGACAGAGCCTGGAAGAGATGGCAAGACTGACTGAGAAGAATCAGGGCGTTGCCAATGATACCGAAGGGGCCTCGACACGCCTGGGCCGTAATGTGAAACGCATGGGCAAGACAGTCGCCCAATACATTGTCTGAGAAAACACCAGGGGCCTCTTGCAGCTCGCCAGATCGGCCATGACCAGCATCTGAAACAATAGCCATCCCCGACCAAGAACAAGGTGTCTGCCTGTGGGCTGACACCTTGTTTTTATTTGTCACCAGCCTCAGGTACAACCCGTCCTCGCAGCGCTTCCACAAACCCATCAGAAAATCCATACCGGCTAGGCGGCAGCTCCCTCCGCATGCACTCGATTTCGTGCGCAGCGCAGAAAGTGATGATCTGTAAATAAGGCAGAGTCGCGGCTTACGCCAAGGCCCTGATTCGGCCCAATCCGATGACAGCCGGACGGCACCGCCTGACAGGCCGGATCAAGCACACGCCAGCACCAGTACGGAAGCGCACAACCAGCATGAACCCTTGCAGGAAGACCGCCAGCAGGCGCAGCACAAGCCGCGGCTAACTATTCCGGCAACAACGTTCCCTTGGCGAACAGGGCGGCAAATTCTTCTGGCGGCATGGGTTTGGCCAGCAGATAACCTTGGATCAGGTCACAACCTTCCTGTTTCAGGAAGCGCCACTGATCAATGGTCTCCACGCCTTCCGCCACCACCTGCATGTTCAGGTTGCGTGCCATATTGATGATGGCACGGGCAATGGCTGAGTCATCCGGATCATGCGGAATGTCACGCACGAAGGAGCGGTCGATTTTCAATTTGTCCGCCTTGAAACGCTTCAGGTAGGACAGACTGGAATAACCGGTGCCAAAGTCATCAATCGACAGTTGCAAACCCATGCCCTTGATGGCATCGATGGCCTGCAGCGTGCTGGTGACATCTTCCATGATGACGCTTTCCGTCACCTCCACATCCAGCATGTCGGCAGGCAAACCGTGGCTGTTCAAGGCGGTCTGCAAGACCTCGGCCAGGTCTTGCTGGCGGAACTGCAGGGCTGACAGGTTGATGGCCAGCGACATCTTGGGCAGCCCCTGGCTTTGCCACAGCGCGAGCTGGCGGCAGGCTTCGCGAATCACCCAATTGCCGATTTGCACGATGAAGCCACGCTCCTCGGCAACCTCGATGAAACGGACCGGCCCCAGAATACCCAGCGATGGATGATTCCAGCGAATCAGCGCCTCGGCACCGGTAATGCGACCATCGTCCATGGCCACTTGCGGCTGGTAGTGCAGGATGAACTCATCGCGCTCCAGCGCAAAACGCAGCTGGCTTTCAATGGCCAGGATTTCCCTTGCCCGCGCGTTCAGGTCGGCGGTGTAGAACTTGTAGCTGTTCCGTCCTGAAGACTTGGCGTGATACATCGCCGCATCGGCATTACGCACCAGGGTTTCAAAATCACGACCATCGTCCGGATAAACACTGATGCCAATCGACGGCGTGATGGTGATGGTGTGATTGTGCAGTTCGATCGAGGCGTTGAAGGACTCACGGATGCGCTCGGCGGCCAATGCTGCCTCGCTGGGGTCAGAAATGGCAGGTAACAGGATGATGAATTCATCACCGCCCTGACGTGCCACGGTTTCACCGGCGGCCAGCGAAGACTTGATGCGGTCCGCCGCGACCTGCAGCAATACATCGCCGGCGGAATGGCCCAGCGACTCGTTCACCGTTTTGAAGCGGTCCAGGTCCAGCAGCAGCAGGGCCATCTGCTCGTTGTCACGACAGGCATTGTGAATGGCCAGCTCAACCCGGTCATGCATGTGGGCACGGTTGGGCAGGCTGGTCAGCACATCGAAATGAGCCAGGAACTGGATACGTTCATCCGCTGCCTTGCGTTCGGTCAGATCGCTGAAGATAGCGACATAATGGGTAATTTCCGACAGCGGATTGCGCACCGCATTGATGGCCAGCCATTCCGGATAGATCTCGCCATTCTTGCGGCGATTCCAGATCTCCCCCTGCCACGAGCCCAGGGTATCAATCGCCTGCCACATGCCGTTATAGAAAGCGCCTTCGTGACGGCCGGAGGACAGGATGCTGGTTTTTTGGCCCAGCACTTCCTGCTGGGAATAACCGGTAATTTCGGTAAAGGCCTTGTTGACGCTACGGATGCGCTTTTCGCTATCCGTAATCATGATGCCCTCAACCGTATTCTCGAATACCTTGGCGGCCAGTTGTACGCGCTCTTCCGCTGCGCGTTTTTCGGAAATGTCGCGCACCATGCGCCACACCGCATTGATACGGCCAAAAGCATCGCGCATGGCAACGGTCTTGACGCTGACGGGCACCTGGTTGCCAAAGCGATTCATGTAAACCGCCTCGAATTCGTCACAATAACCGAAGCGCAATACCTTGTTATCCAGATTGAAGCGCTCCAGCGCCTCGCTTTCCTGCCCGACCAGCGACCAGAAATTCTGCTGCTTGAGCTGATCCAGGTTGTAGCACATCAGATTGAGGAAGGCCGGGTTGGCATCCATCACCTGGCCATCCAGCGAGCTGATGACAATCCCGTCCAGATTGGACCAGAACAGCTCGCGATACTTGTTCTCAGAACGACGCAGCGCGTCTTCCACTTCACGGCGACGGGAAATATCCGCCTCCAGCGCCAGCGTCTTGGCGCGCAGCTCATCAATCAGCCGCTTCAGTTCAGACCGGGTCCATTCCAGATGTTTGCCCAACTTGCCGATTTCATCGCGGCGCGCCCAGTAAAAAGGCGACTCCAGCTTCAGCTCGGCCAATTGGGTAGCTTGCTCGGTCAGGCTGTGCATGGGGCGCAAAAAGCGCGAATGCAGAATGCTCATGATCAGCAGGATGGACAGCACCAGCTGCGCCACCAGGATCAGCAGGATGTTTTTTACCTGGTTGTGCAGTGCATTGGCCAGATGTTCGGTATCAAACTCCAGCGTGACCTGACCGATCTCCTCGCCACGATAAATGACCGGTTTCTGTACAAAGGAGACGCCGCCAACCCGGCGCTCATTACGCTGGGCCGACAGGAAAACCTGGTTGGACTGGGTATCGGTCACCCGGATGGACACCACGCGGCCATCTTCCATGACCGAGGAAATCAGCGGGCTACCCGCCTGGCGGCTGAGATTCCATAATGGCTCCTGCATGCCCAATGCCACGATATCCAGCAGGCGCTTTTCGTCCGTTTCCAATTGGGCGGTCAGGTTATCGCGCTGGATATTGATGCTGAGATAGCTAATGATGGAGGCCGGAATCAGCAAGCCAAGCACCACGGCAATCAGGAAGACTGCGCGCAATGACAGGCTGGTGGTAACGGGATTCTTTTCTTCTTGGGATGCCATCGGTATCGGTTATCAAAAAACATTCATTGATGTGGAAAAACCAGCATCGATATTCAATTCGGATACAACAATTTACCAGTTTGTCAGGCTGAGTGCATAATAAGCCAGACCTTGCTCAGTTATAAGCGATATTTTCTGCTCACGACAGTTTCCACAGTCCCTCAGCAGCCCGTAGCTGTCAATTTGCCATGCCCATGGTGGCAGCCTACAATCCACCCCATTCCGATTTTCCCAAGGCTGCATCCATGTCCCGGACACAATACGATACCCTTATCACAGCGCGCTGGATCATTACGGTCGAGCAAGACGGCGAGGTACTGGAAAACCACACTCTGGCCATCCGCAACGGCCAGATCGCGGCCATCCTCCCTTCCGAGCAGGCTGCTGCGCTGGACGCTGCCGAACGGCTGGATCTGGGTCACCATGTATTGATGCCGGGTCTGATCAACCTGCACGGCCACTCCGCCATGACCCTGCTGCGTGGTCTGGCTGACGACAAGGCGCTGATGGACTGGCTGAACAATCATATCTGGCCGGCAGAAGGCAAGCATGTCCGCGACGACTTCGTGTTTGACGGTTCCAGCCTGGCCATGGCGGAAATGATTCGTGGCGGCACCACCACCATCAATGATATGTATTTCTACCATGCCGCCATGGCCCGTGCTGGCCAGGCGGCCGGCATGCGGACCTTCGTCGGTTGCTCCATCCTGGAGTTTCCCACCAATTACGGTAGCAATGCCGACGATTACATCAATAAAGGCATGGCCGAGCGCAGCGAATTCCTGGGCGAAGAGCTGATTACCTTCACCTTGGCACCGCATGCGCCTTATACCGTGTCCGATGCAACCTTCCGCAAGGTGATTGATCTGGCCGAGCGCGAAGACATGCTGATCCACTGCCATATCCACGAAACCGCTGATGAAGTGGCCGGCAGCGTCAAGGAACACCAGCAGCGCCCGCTGGCTCGCCTGGAAAAACTGGGATTGCTGTCGCCGCGCCTGATCGCCGCGCACATGGTGCATCTGAATGCCGAGGAAATCGAACTCGTCGCCCGTCATGGGGTATCGGTGGCACACAACCCGGCCTCCAATATGAAACTGGCCTCCGGCATTGCACCGGTACAGCAATTGCTGGCAGCTGGCGTGGCGGTTGGTATCGGCACCGATGGTGCGGCCTCCAACAACAAGCTGGACATGATGGCAGAAACCCGCCTGGCAGCATTACTGGCCAAGGTAGGCACTCTGGACCCGACGGCCGTTCCGGCGGCAACCGCCATCCGCATGGCCACCCTCAATGGTGCCAGGGCACTGGGCATTGCCGACAAGGTGGGTTCGGTCGCGGTCGGCAAGCAGGCCGACCTGATCGCCATCGACCTGTCGGCACTGGAAACCGCCCCGGCCTTCGACCCGGTATCCCACGTGGTCTATGCCGCGGGTCGCGAACAAGTCAGCCATGTCTGGGTCAAGGGCCGCGCCCTGCTGGCTGAGCGCAAACTGCAAACGCTGGACGAAGACGCGCTGAAAGCACGCGGCGAAGACTGGCGCAACCGTATTCTGGCGAGGTAAGCAATGAGCAATGTAGACGATCTGGAAATCGACAAATTCAGCCAGCTGGCCCACAAATGGTGGGACAAGGACAGTGAGTTCAAGCCGCTGCACGAAATCAACCCGCTGCGGCTGGATTACATCGATGACTTTGCCGGCATCAACAAGCTGAACGTACTGGATGTTGGTTGTGGTGGCGGCATTCTGGCCGAGAGCATGGCACAGCGTGGCGCACAGGTCACGGGTATCGATCTGGCCAAGAAATCACTCAAGGTGGCACAGCTGCACAGCCTGGAGTCCGGCGTGAGCGTGGAATACCGCTGCGTCGCCGTGGAAGATCTGGCCGAAGAAGTGCCGGGCAGCTTCGATGTGGTGACCTGCATGGAAATGCTGGAACATGTACCGGACCCGGAAAGCGTGGTGCGCAGTTGCGCCCGCCTGGTGAAGCCCGGTGGCTGGGTGTTCTTCTCCACCCTCAACCGCAATGCCAAGGCCTACCTGCTGGCCGTGGTGGGCGCGGAATACGTACTCAACATGCTGCCACGCGGCACGCATGAATACGCCCGTTTCCTCAAGCCATCCGAACTGTCTCGCATGGCACGCAATGCCGGGCTGGAAATCGGCAACGTCAGCGGCATGAGCTACAACCCGCTGACCCGCATCTATGCGCTGGGCGACGATACCCAGGTCAATTACCTGATGGCCACCCGCCGCGCCATTCTTTAAAGCACAACACACCATCCCAGCCCCTGCTGCCGGCCCCAACCGCACAGGGGCTTTTTCACGTCCCCATCCTGGGCAATAAAAAAAAGGGCCTCCGCCACGGCGAAGGCCCAAATCATCCCCCGGTCCAGGACCGGTAAACAACCCGCTAGCTGGTGAGAACACTCACTGCCACCCTCCAAGCGGCACTGCCTGTCACACCTGCTGGTTCAAAACCCGATTCCTCGTGTCAGCGATTTCAAACAAGCGTTTTAATCCTAAAGCCAAATCTGGATTGAGACAAGGGATTTCCCTCACTCATTTCTGCCATTTCATAAAAAACAACAGCAAAAATCTGAAACACCACTCCTGCCAAACAACCAAACTGCCAGACAATTCCACATTCCAATTGCCCCACAAGCCAATATATATGAAAATAATAATATTCGATAACGGAGACGCCGATGACGTTCAAGGCCAACGACTCGCTCACGGAACAAATTGCCCAGTACCTGGGAAAGAAAATCATCCAGGGAGAAATGGCACCGGGTGAGCGCATCCAGGAACTACGCATCGCCGCCGAACTGGAGGTCAGCCGTGGCTCGGTACGGGAAGCACTGCTGATTCTGCAGCGCCGTCATCTGGTAGAAATCTTTCCCCGCCGTGGTGCCGTGGTCTCCAGCATCTCCGGTCAGGATGTGCATGACTTCTTCGAACTGTGGTTCATGCTGCTGGACCGTGTCGTGAGCAATCTGGCCAGCAATTGGAAAAACGACGATCTGGCCCGTTTTTTTGAACTGATGACCCAGCTGGCCGAATGCCATCGCCAGGATGACATGCCTGCTTATTTCGATAGCGGCGTCGAGTTTCTGCGTGCGCTATACGACTTCTCCAATAACCGCTACATGAACGCGGCCCTGCACGACCTGCTCCCGCTGACCCAGCGCTGCCTGTACGCCATTTTGCGCGCCGGCAAGTCGCAAATGGACCGCACACACCAGTTTCTGGAAGACCTGCTGAAAACCATCATCGCCCGTGACACCACGCGGCTGCGCATCATGGTGGCGGAGTTCGGCCAGGATTACAGCAAACTGGCACAGAAGTCTGCCGAGGCCCTGGCCGGTCACAGCCACTAGCCGAAACCCCCTCGCAAAAATGGCCGCTGATCAAGCGGCCATTTTCATATGGTACAGCGAGCGACAGCGAGGGACTCAGCCCGGTTTACGCTGATAATCAACAAAGGCATAGGCCAGCCCCTGCTCATTGCAAAATGCGCTGCGTGACACTTCCTGCCAGATGTTGCTGGCAAGCTCGGGAAAATACGCATCTCCCTCATAAGCGCGGGCGATTTCGGTCAGTCGCAGGCAATCTGCCATGGCCATGGCTTGCCGGTATAAGTCAGCACCGCCGATCAGGCACACCTCTTCCACGCCGGCTGCCAATTGCAAGGCCTGCTCCAGCGAGTGGGCCACTTCCACCCCCTCCGCCTGCCACTCTGTCTGGCGGGTAATCACGATATTGCGCCGGCCAGGCAGCGGACGGCCGATGGAGTCATAGGTCTTGCGCCCCATCAACACCGGCTTGCCCAGCGTCACCGCCTTGAAGTGCTTCAGGTCCTCTGGCAGATGCCAGGGCAGGGTATTGTTGATGCCGATCACCCCGTTGCTGGCCTTGGCGGCCACCAGTGTCAGAATTGGTTTGCTCATACCGCCACCGCTCCCTTGATATGCGGATGCGGGTCATACCCCTCCAGCGTGAAATCATCAAAGGTGAAGGCAAACAGGTCGCTCACCACCGGATTGATCTTCATCTGAGGCAGCGGGCGCGGTTCGCGGCTCAATTGCAAACGGGTCTGTTCCAGGTGATTGCTGTACAGGTGCGCATCCCCCAGGGTGTGTACGAAATCGCCGGCCTGCAGGCCGCACACCTGGGCCACCATCATGGTGAGCAAGGCGTAGGAGGCAATATTGAACGGCACGCCCAGAAAGATATCCGCCGAACGCTGATACAACTGGCAGGACAGCTTGCCGTCCGCCACATAAAACTGGAACAGGCTATGGCAGGGCGGCAGCGCCATTTCATCCACCAGGGCCGGATTCCATGCCGACACGATCAGGCGACGCGAGTCGGGATTGCGCTTGATCATCTCCACCACATTACTGATCTGGTCGATATGACGGCCATCCGCTGCCGGCCAGCTCCGCCACTGGTAGCCATACACGGGCCCCAGATCGCCATTTTCGTCGGCCCACTCATCCCAGATCGACACGCTGTTTTCCTTGAGATAACGGATATTGGTGTCGCCGGACAAGAACCACAGCAATTCATGAATGATGGAGCGCAGATGGCATTTCTTGGTGGTGACCAGCGGAAAACCCTGCTGCAGGTCGAAACGCATCTGGTAACCGAATACCGAACGGGTGCCGGTGCCGGTGCGGTCGGATTTGTCATGGCCATGTTCCAGCACATGGCGCATCAGATCGAGGTACTGTTGCATGCTGCCATCCATCAAGATTAATCGCCCGATTGTACCTGAGCCGGCAGGCGTCCACAGCAGCGACATGCACCCTGCCACAGGGAGGGGCAAATAACCCTATGGCCAAATGGGGCTGGCTTGACCAGCCCGGCATACGCTACCATCCGGTTTAAAATACAACGGCACATCACTGGGGCTCAATGGCAGAAGATTCCGATCTCGAACGGACCGAACCCGCGTCAGCCAAACGGCTGCAAACCGCGCGGGACGACGGCAATATCCCGCGCTCGCGGGAATTGTCCACTTTCGCCGTCACCATGACCGGAGTTGCCCTGTTGATGACCCTGGGCGGCAAGCTGGGCACTGCCATGATGGTGATGATGAAGCAGCTGCTGATTTTTGATCAGCACACGGTTCAGCAAGCCGAGCCCGCCATCATCCGCTTCAAGGAAGCGCTATTTTCCATGCTATGGCAATTGCTGCCCATCTTTGGCGGCCTGGCGCTGGTCGCCTTTGCCACCCCCATCCTGATTGGCGGCTGGAACTTCACCCTCAGCCCGCTGGAACCGAAGTTCACCAAGCTGAATCCGGCCAGTGGCATCAAGCGCATCTTTTCGCTGAACTCAGCCACCGAAGGCCTGAAAGCCATCCTGAAAAGCATGCTGATCGGCGGCGTGGCGGTATGGATCATCTGGCGCGAGCGTAGCGATATCCTCGGCCTGCTGTCCATGCCGCTGGAAGCCGGCATCCTGAAGATGACCGACATGCTGATCACCACCTTCTTTACCGTTACCGCAGCGATGCTGATGCTGGTGGTGATCGATGTCCCCTTCCAGCTGTGGAATTACCACAAGCAGCTGCGCATGACCAAGGAAGAGATCAAGCAGGAATACAAGGAAATGGAAGGCTCGCCCGAGGTCAAGGGCCGGATTCGCCAGTTGCAGCGCGAGGCCGCACGCAAACGCATGATGGCGGAAATCCCCAAGGCCAACGTGATTGTCACCAACCCGACCCACTATGCCGTGGCACTGAAATACGAAGAAGGCATGGCTGCGCCGCAGATTGTCGCCATGGGGACGTTACGCCTGGCCGAAAAAATCATCGAAACCGGCAAGGAACACAAGGTAACGGTGATGCGCTCGCCCAGTTTTGCCCGTGCGCTGTATTTCCATGGAGAATTGGGGCGGGAAATCCCCGCCAGGCTGTATACTGCCGCAGCGCAGATCCTGGCATATGTCTACCAGTTGAAAGCCTACGAATACAATGGCGGCCTGGCTCCGGTTTATCCTGACAAACTGGAGGTTCCGGCCGACCTTGACCCGGAAAGCAAACGCCAGCAAGATGCGGCCCCGAAAGCGAGACAGTAATTCCGGATGGATAATTTCCTTACCCAGTTGAAGCAGTTCAACTTCACCAAGCTGGCAGGGCCCATACTCATCATCCTCATTTTGTCGATGATGGTATTGCCGTTGCCGCCGGTGATCCTGGACATGTTCTTTACCTTCAACATCGCGGTATCGGTGATTGTGCTGCTGGTGGGGATCAATGTCCGCAAGCCGCTGGACTTCTCCTCCTTTCCATCCGTGCTGCTGGTCACCACCCTGCTGCGCCTGTCGCTCAACGTGGCGTCCAGCCGGATCATCCTGCTGGAAGGACACAGCGGGCCGGACGCTGCCGGCAAGGTGATCGAATCTTTTGCCCACTTCCTGATCGGTGACAACGTCGCCATCGGTATCGTGGTATTCGTCATCATCACCATCATCAACTTCGTGGTGATCACCAAGGGTGCCGGCCGTATCGCCGAAGTATCCGCCCGCTTTACCCTGGATGCCATGCCCGGCAAACAGATGGCGATTGACGCCGACCTCAATGCCGGCCTGATCGGCGAGGACGAAGCCCGCAAGCGCCGTGCCACCATCTCGGAAGAAGCCAACTTCTTCGGCTCGATGGACGGTGCCTCCAAATTCGTGCGCGGCGATGCCATGGCCGGCATCATGATCATTGTCATCAACATCGTCGGCGGCCTGATCGTCGGTGTCATCCAGCATGATCTGGATGCCGGCACCGCCGCCAAGACCTACACCCTGCTCACAATCGGTGACGGTCTGGTGGCACAGATTCCCGCCCTGATCATCTCCACCGCCGCCGGTATCGTGGTGTCCCGGGTGGGCACCGACAAGGACATGTCGGAGCAGTTCTTCGGCCAGCTGTTTGCCAAACCGCCGGTGCTGTACATCACCGCCGCCGTCATCGGCATGATCGGCCTCATTCCCAATATGCCGCACTTCTCCTTCCTGCTGATTGCCAGCCTGCTAGGCTTTCTGGGCTGGACCATGGAGAAAAAGGAAGTGGCCGCCGCCGCACTGGCCAGCAAGCAAGAAGCACAGGCCGCCACGCCACCCGACCAGCCGATGGCCGAAGTCAGCTGGAACGACGTGCAGCACGTGGACGCGCTGGGGCTGGAAGTGGGCTACCGCCTGATTCCCCTGGTCGATCGCACCCAGGATGGCGAGTTGCTGCGCCGTATCCGGGGTATCCGCAAGAAGATCGCCCAGGAACTGGGCTTTCTGGTGCCGGCCGTGCATATCCGCGATAATCTGGAAATCAAGCCCAATGCCTATCGTATCTTGCTGAAAGGTGTGGAGATCGGCCAGGGCGAGGCTTATATCGGCCAGTATCTGGCCATCAACCCCGGCAAGGTCAACGGCCAGATGCCGGGCATGCAGACCACAGACCCGGCTTTTGGCCTGCCCGCAGTGTGGATTGATGCCGCCAGACGCGAAGAAGCCCAGCAGATGGGCTATACCGTGGTCGACTCCAGTACCGTGGTGGCCACCCATATTTCCAATCTGCTGCAGACCCATGCCGCCGAGCTGCTGGGCCGCGAGGAAGTGCAGGCCCTGATCGACCATCAGGCCAAGGAATCGCCCAAGCTGGTGGAAGATCTGGTCCCCAAGGTGGTCCCCATCGGCATTCTGCAGAAGGTATTGCAGCAGCTACTGACCGATGGCATCCATATCCGCGACTTCCGCACCATTCTGGAAACGCTGGCCGACCATATCGGCACCACCCAGGATGTGGACGATCTGACCTCCTCGGTGCGTACCGCCCTGGCACGGGTGATCGTGCAGCAGCTGTTCCCCGGCGAGAACGAGCTGCCGCTGATGACGCTGGATCCGGCGCTGGAAAACGTGCTGTCGCAGGCGGTCAATTCCAAGACCGGGGGCGGGCTGGAACCTGGTCTGGCAGAAAACCTGCTGTCCAGCGCCGCACAACAGGCCGAACAAGTGGAGATTCAAGGTTACAATCCGGTATTGCTGACACCACCGGGTTTGCGGCCGCTACTGGCACGATTCTTGAGAAGGGCACTCCCACAACTGCGTGTGATCTCGCATAATGAAGTACCGGACAATAAATCCATTCGTATAATTGCGGTAATCGGGGGAAGCAAGGGCTGATAACAGATGGTGGTAAAAAAATTCTTCGGAAAAACCACACGTGATGCACTCAGACAGGTCCGCGAGGAACTGGGTGCCGACGCCCTCATCTTGTCCAATCGTCCGACAATGGGGGGCGGCGTAGAGATCATGGCGGTGGCGGATGCCGACGTTGCCAACCTGGCCACCACCCTGTCCAGCCCGGGCAGCAAGCACCCTGCCCGCAATGCCCCTGCCGTGAATCGCCCAGTTCCGCCGGCACCCCCGCCTCAAGCTGGTGCCACCAATCGTGCCATTGCCCGTACCTATGCCATGCCGGTGGAGCCGCTGGAAAGCCCGCCGCCGCCGCGCATCGATAGCCCTGCCCCGCGCCCGCAGCAAAGGATAGAACCCTCGCTGGCGGACACGCCGCCGGTCAGCTTCAATGTCAGCCCGCAGATGCCGCCGCCGGTACGCTCCACGCCGGCCAGCATGGTGCCGGATTCGCTGGTGAAGATGCAGACGGTTGCAGCCGGACCAGCCGCAGCCCCGCCACAGCCGCGTGTGCAGGCTGCAGCCGCCACGACGGACGAAGAGCCGGAAGTGATGGCGCAGGAACTCAAGCAGATCGGCGATGAGATCAAGCTGCTGCGCAGCCTGTTGCAAAGCCAGCTGGCCAGTTTTGCCTGGTCTGACATGGAAGGCAAAAGCCCCAACCGCATCGAGCTGTTCAAACATCTTTTGGCCATGGGTTTTTCCTCCAATCTGATCCGCCAGCTGATTGAAAAAATGCCGGCCCAGTATGAAGGCGAGATTGCCATCAAATGGGCACGCTCGGCCCTGATGCACAATCTCAAATGCGCCGATGCCAATCACGACATCATGGACAAGGGGGGCGTCTACGCCCTGGTCGGCCCCACCGGCGTGGGCAAGACCACCACGGTCGCCAAGCTGGCGGCCCATGCCACCATGCGCTTTGGCGCCCAGCATGTGGCACTGATCACCACCGACAGCTACCGGATCGGCGCACAGGACCAGTTACGCATCTACGGCAAGATTCTGGGCATTCCGGTGTTTTCCATCCAGAACGAGGGTGATCTGCAACTGACGCTGGCAGACCTGTCCAATCGCCATCTGGTGTTCATCGACACGGTAGGCATGAGCCAGCGCGATGCCCGTGTCACAGGCCAGATCGAAATGTTCCGTGGTGCCGGCCGCCAGGTGGAACGCCTGCTGCTGTTGGCCGCCAATGCCGATGGCCACACACTGGAAGATGTAGTGCGCCACTACCGCGGCAACGGCCTGGCTGGCTGCATTCTGTCCAAGATAGACGAAGCCGTCAGCATGGGACCGAGCATGGATGTCATCATCCGTAACCGCCTCAAACTGTTTTACATCACCAATGGTCAACGGGTGCCGGAAGACCTGCACTCCGCCAATGCCGCCTTCCTGGTTGACCGCGCCCTGCGTGCGCCGCAGCCGGGTTCTCCTTTCAGCCTGCAGGGTGACGAGCTGACCATTCTGAACTCCGCCCAGGCCGGCTGGCTATGAACAGTATCATGCAAGACCAGGCCGCCAGTTTACGTCGCCTCTCGGTACAAGCCGGCCGCGCGCCCAGCTTCGCCTTCATCGGTTCGGAGCATACCGGAGCCAGCACGCTGGTCACCGAACTGTCGCTGGCCCTGGCCTATGCCGGCCACCGACCGCTGGTGGTGGATTGCAGCCTGGGCCAGGTACAGGCACGCCGCTTGGGTGCCCCCACCACGGCCACACTGGAAAGCCAGATGGTCAGCGTAGGGGGGCTGGATGAAATGATGACCACCTCACGCCAGGGCATACAGCTGATCAACCTGTATGCACGCCCGGAGGAACGCGCGCTGTTTTCCGCCCAGCTGTGGCTGCGGCTGGGCAGTGAATTCGCCGCACTGGAGCGTGACAGCACCATGCTGATGATCGATGTGCCCAATACCGCCATCGATCCGGTCCCGGCCAGCGTGGCCGACAATCTGGTGCTGCTGCTCAGCCCGGCGGCCGACTCCATGACCAGCGCCTACGCCAATATCAAGCGCCTGTCGGCCGGCTTTGGCCGCCAGCGTTTCAATGTGCTGGTCAACCGGGCCAGACATCTGGAAGAAGCGCGCGAACTGTTCAACCGCCTGGCAGCGGTCACCAGCGAATTCCTCAGCGTATCGCTGCGCTGGGTCGGCTTCGTGCCGGCTGACAACGCCGTGCGGCGCAGCCAGGCATTGCGCCGCCCCTTGATGGAAGCCTTTCCCGACAGCGAAGCAGCCATTGCCTTCTCGCAATTGGCCGCTGTGCTGCCGCAATGGGACAGCCCGGAAACCGAACGCCACGACACCGGCTTCATGGACATGCTGATAGCCACCTCGCGCGACTGGGCCGAGGCCGATGGAGCAAAACGACGATGACACTGCCGTCCCAACGCCGCAAAGGCTATGCGGGTGCGGTTACTGCCCCGGAAATCGATGTACACAAGCACCTGCCGCTGGTGAAAAAGCTGGCCGGCATGCTGATGGCACGCCTGCCGGCTTCGGTGGAGATGGATGATCTGGTCCAGGTCGGCATCATCGGCCTGATTGATGCCGCCCGCCAGTTCGACCCGCTGCAGGGCGTCCAGTTTGAAACCTTTGCCAGCCAGCGTATCCGTGGCGCCATGCTGGACGAGCTGCGCCGCGAAGACTGGCTGCCACGCCAGGCGCGTCGTCAGGTACGCCAGATCGAGGACAGCATCAACAAGCTGGAACAGAAGCTGGGCCGCGCACCGCAGGAATCGGAAATCGCCAGTGAACTGGGCGTGGAGCTGGACGACTATCAAAGCATGCTGGGCGATTGCAAGGGCCTGACCCTGGTGCACTTTGAAGACTTCTCCGATGGCGAAGGCGAAACCCTGAATGACGCCATTGCCAATATCGAAGACAACAATGCACCCAATCCGCTGCAAGTGCTGGCCGATGGCGATTTTCGCCAGGCCTTGATCGACGCCATCAAGACCTTGCCGGAACGTGACCAGCTGGTGATGGCGCTGTATTACGAGCAGGAACTCAATCTGAAGGAAATCGGCGCGGTACTGGAAGTCTCCGAATCCCGCGTCTGCCAGTTGCACACCCAGGCCGTTGCCCGCATCCGGGCCAAAATGAAGGAATGGCTGTAAAGCCATACGCTGCTGTACAGATAACGATAACGGAATCAAGCGTGGACAAGATCAGCATCATCGCTATCGTCATGGGACTGACCGCCATCATCGCGGGTCAAGCCATCGAAGGGGGCAATATTGGCTCCCTGTTGCAACTGACTGCTTTCATGATCGTGATAGGCGGCACCATGAGCGCCGTCATGCTGCAAAGCACGCCCAAGCAGTTCATGGCCGGTATGCGCATGGTGAAGTGGATTTTCCAGCCGCCCTTGCAAGACTATGAAAAGCTGATCCGCGAAGTGGTGAACTGGAGCCATAGCGCCCGCCGCAGCGGCCTGCTGTCGCTGGAGGGCTATGTTGGCCAGCAGAAAGACCCGTTTACCCGCAAGGCCCTGCAAATGGTGGTGGATGGTGCCGAGCCGGAAGTGCTGCGCGGCGTCATGGACGTGGAAATCGGCATGTTCGAGCATGCACGCAAACAAGCTGCCAGAATCTGGGAGTCCGCCGGGGGTTACTCCCCCACCATGGGTATTCTCGGTGCCGTACTGGGGCTGATCCACGTGATGGAAAACCTGTCCGACCCCTCCAAGCTGGGGGCTGGCATCGCCGTCGCCTTTGTCGCCACGGTCTATGGCGTGGGCTCGGCCAACCTGTTTTTCCTGCCGGTGGCCAATAAGCTGAAACATCTGGTAGCCGGGGAAATCGCCATGAAGGAGATGGTGGTGGAAGGGCTGGTCGCCATTGCCAATGGTGAAAACCCGCGCATCATCGAAAGCCGGCTGCGCAGCTTCCTGGCCATGCACGATTAAACCCTGCACCGGGGACGCGCTGCGCCCCCGACACCGCCATCAAGCCAGCAGTCGCAGGAAGCTGCCCTCTGCCGGCTTCTTCAGATAGGCATCCAGCAGCTTGTAGGTATCGATATCAAAGCTAGGCGCGCCTTGTAAGGCGCTGTTGCCGGCGGCACGCGAGCCCAGATAGCACCAGCGATCAAATACATGTTCGATGGAGGCACCGGTCACCTCATCGTTTTCCACCACGGCAATGGCCGCCGGAAACGGCCAGGGTTTGACCTTGATACGTGCCAGCGCCTGCATCAAACGCATATTGTGCTGCACTGCTGGCTCCCGACCGACGCAAGCACCACGACAACGACCATTGCCCACCCCGGCACACGCAGCGCCCTTGCGGCTGGTCTGTACTTCAACCCCCATCACCGACTGACACAGGCCATTGCCATTGGCGATTTCGGCCAAGACCTTGCGCGCTTCTTTCGGGTTACGGAACAGGCCATACAGATCGGCTGTGCGGCTGAAATCCAGCTGGGCCGCAAGCACAATGGCCGGGCGGATAAACGCATCCTGCCCATTGTCCAGCTGGATGGAGCACACCTCATTCACCAGACGGCTACGGTGATTGTAAAAAGGTTGCAACTCCCGCAGCAGCCGCTGCTCCAGCAGTTGCGCCCCCAGTTCGCCCAGGGTTTCCTGACATTCGATACGACGGATCGGACGCTGAATGGCCGGGTCCTTGCCGTATTTGCCATCCTGCGCCAGTTGCGACACCACCTTGCCGCGTACATTGCTGGCCCGCCCCACATACAAGGCCTGCTCACCTTCTCCCCAGATGGTGTAGACACCGGGCAGATCAGGCAGATCATCCACCAGTGCTGCATCCACGCCGGGTGGCAGTGCGGGCTGTGCCATCACCTGCCGGATAGCCTGCTGCACCGCCTCTTCGCCCAGTTCGGCCACGGCGGCCTGCAAAAACAGCAGCAAGGCCTCGGCATCCGCCATTGCGCGATGTCGATCTGACAGCTGCAAGCCATGACGCTGGATGATGCTGTCCAGATTGTGTTTGAAATGCTGTGGATACAGCCGACGCGACAGCTTTACCGTACACAGGGTTGCCGTCTGCAGCCGCAGCCCGTGACGACGGAATTCATTGCGCAGGAAGCCATAGTCAAAACGAGCGTTATGGGCCAGCAACAAACGCCCCTGCAGCATGGGCAACAGCCCGGCAGCAATGTCTGCAAAGGGAGGCTCTACCTGGACCATCGCATTGCTGATGCCGGTCATGTTTTCGATGAAGGGAGGAATCGGCTGCTGCGGATTCACCAGGGTCTGGTAACGCTGCTGTTGCTCGCCATCCAGCAGGATCAGGCCGATTTCGGTAATGCGGTCACGGCCGATATGGCCGCCAGTGGTTTCCAGGTCGACAATGGCCCAGGGGATATCAAACAGCATGCGGTCTCGTTGCACGATAAGGATGAAACCGGAGAGCCCGGCATGGAATGCATTCGCCGGCAAGACAAATGCAAGCCGCCATCTTACACGGCTCACCCGCTTTTGCCGAAGTGCATCAACAGACAACAGGACAGCCGCCGCAACACTTCAGCCCCTGCTGGCAGCCAGTCGCGTAAAAAAATCCCTGTCACAGTGTTGACACGAAAAAAGTGAATCTGTATAGTTCGCCCTCTCGAAAGACAAAACGTCTTGCGAGACAGTGCACCCGTAGCTCAGTTGGATAGAGTATTTGGCTACGAACCAAAGGGTCGGGCGTTCGAATCGCTCCGGGTGCACCACACAGCGTCCCTATAGTTTAGCGGTTAGAACACCGCCCTTTCACGGCGGTAGCCGGGGTTCGATTCCCCGTGGGGACGCCAGCTTTGCACCCGTAGCTCAGTTGGATAGAGTATTTGGCTACGAACCAAAGGGTCGGGCGTTCGAATC